>CAYJHX010000084.1:0-7627 GCA_964369395.1 uncultured Desulfovibrionaceae bacterium | reverse complement strand
CTGTAAGCCCTTTTTTCGTATATAGGCACTTTGCCCCGCTCCTGCCCCGCTATTTTGAAGTATGGTGGAGTAAAGGTGGTGAAAGTTTTTATGCTACGGTTAACTGCTTATCCCTTTACACCCTAGAAAGTAACAAATATTTTCTTCGAGCCACGCAAATGATTTAGCGCAACAGATAAAAGGTAATTTTTATCATCTCGTGAATATGTAAAAAGTTGCAGAAAATGACTTTAACTTAAAAACCTCTCACTACAGTGAGCCTTTGGCAAGAAAAGACTTGGGGGCTGGAACTGCACGAATCGGAGAACGGACGCTTCATCATCCTCCCCACAGGGATGAAAATAGACCAAACAGTATGGCAAGTAGGCAAGAAGGAGGCCGTACGCCTAATCACCACGAACAAATAGAGACAACCCATGACAGAAATAGAACATCTTTTGACCAAAGCCCTTGCCAAGATGGAGCAGGAATTGACCGCCACACAAAGCAAACAAGCGGCAGAGCTACAGCATCACAAAAAGGAACTACATGCCCTCAAGGAACAAGTGACACTTTTGCAAAATCAGCAGCATATACAGAGCAAGCACTTGCAAAATTTGAGCACTGCCTACGGGAACTTACTGCCCTTGTTGGAAAAGTTGAACAATATATTGCGGAAAAACTAATGGAAAAACAATCAATTAAGGAAAAGTCTGTTCATTACACAAGGCTTAGGATGTAATAAACCTTTAAAAAAAATTCGTAATTGCACCGCCTCAATTTTGAGGCGGTTTTAAAACTAAACCGAAAAACCGTCCCTAGTAATGCTTTTAGATTTTAATTAAAATACATTTACGGTTTTTCAAATGTCTTTCTATGTCGCAACATAGAATTTTCATTTACAAATATAGCAAATATTTCAGAAAATGTTGGAATTTCTTGTTTTTCAAGCATACAGGCTTGATGCCCTAACTTAATCAGTAATTCTGAGTAAAACCTAACGATATCTATTACAGAAATTTGTCTATAAGGAGCAACAATCTCACATATTCCAGCCCTTTTGCTTGCTTCAAAAATATTGTCAATAGATTCCCCATCAACTCCCAGATGAGCAACCGTAGAATAAGAAGCTAGCATGTCATGCATTTGAATAGCATTTGTTAAAATTTTCTTTTTATATCGGTCTGTTACAAAGTTTTCAAAAATATACATATCAACGTTTTTATACCATTCTTTTACACTATCTGAGGATTTAGTGTTATTTGAAAGAAAATCAATATTAGAATATCTATCACCTTTTGCATACTTTGTTAAAATATTTAATATCCTACAATGTATTTCTGCGTCTAATTTATTTAAAAATATATGCTCAATATTTCTATGATTTTTTATTTCATGGCAGTTTTTATTAATTACTGATAAATCATGTCCAATGTTTTTTATAGTCGTCCATTCTGGAAATCTACCATTATTTTCAATATAGTAATTAAGTAAAATACATAACTTACCTATTCGTTCAAGGCCAGTTGATAGGCATGTAAAAGACTGAAAATAAAAGCCATGAGTAGAAAATTGGCACTTTCGTAATTGAGTTATGCCAATAGCTAATATTTCTTTTGTAAAAGAAGCCTCTTTATATAAAGCGTTAAATACTGGTGGAAACATATACATCCCCCTACGCCGCAACGGCATTCCCATTAATTCCCTTAATAATATCCTTAATCCTTCCCCACACGCTCACATCGTCAAATACTTCCGAGACGCTACCAACTTCAGCAAAGGGGGATTCTTGCAGCACCTTAAAATCTTCCATAAGGCCATTAATGCTAATATAGTCCACAATGCGCTTCACAAAGTCGATTTGCTGTGAGGTAAGGTTCACGCCAGCAAGATACGCTTCAAAGGCCTTATTCACGGCATCTTTATCCAGTCCCACCATCTTGCGCACAAAGACACCCAGCGCCGCATCTCCGTAAGTTTCTCTATATTCCTCTTCGGTGCCGATTTCAGACCAGAAAATCTCTTCCAGCGCGCGTACATCTTGTGCCGTAAGTGGCTCATTGCTCTTTAGCTTGGTGATAACGGCATTATCCACATGCTTTCTGAGATAATACTCAGCCTTCGCACGATAATTTTGTAAATCGCCACTTACAAGCTCCGCTTCATTCCAATCAGAGCTTAGGATATCATCTGTAAAATTGGTATCGTAGCGCACATCCACTTTAGGGATATATTTAATTAAATCGCGTATGCGCAGGCGAATGTACTCAAAGTCCTTCACTTCGGCATTTTCAAGAATATTCCCCTCTAAAATTTGCTTAATCAGGGCTTCTTCTTGCGAAATGGCTGGGATATTAGCTACCTTTGCTAGCTTTGCCGCAAGCCTTTGCACATCGCGCAAAAGACGCGTGCGCGACTTATCTTCTACAAAGGCCAGTTCCAGCGCGTAGAGCAAAGCATCAAAGCGCAAAGCCGAAGCTTCATCTTTATCCGGCAAAATTAACGGTGCCAACTCCGCCGCCATATGCAAGGTATCCTGATAGACCAACGCCGTATATGCCCCTTCTTGCGAGTACATATCCACCCATTTAAGATGCTGCTTCACAGAGAAGTTTTCTCTATTCAATTCGCACACTTTGCTCAAAAGCTCTTGCACAAGGCCAGCTCTAAAGGCTTGCAGTTCTTCATTTTGATGGGCTAAATCTTGTAATTTCCACACAAGCAAGGTTTTCAGATTAAAAAGTGACGCCTGTAATGATGTAGACGCAGAAGCCATGCCACCCTCATTCATGCGGAAAAATTCAAAGTTTCCACAAAAATCAAAGATATAAAATAACTCTTTGTCTTTCCCATCCATGAGCCCCGGCGCAAGCCTTGTGCCGCGCCCAATCATTTGCCAAAACTTCGCCTTGCTCTTCACCGTCTTAAAAAAGACCAAATTCAGCACTTCGGGCACATCTATGCCCGTATCCAGCATATCCACAGAAATAGCAATTTGCGGCATTTTATCCGCCACAGAAAACTCATCAATGGCAGACTGCGCATAGTTTTGATAATTATCTATCACCTTTGCATAATTATTTAAATGTGGATACTCTTGGTTAAATATCTCAAATATTTTCTCAGCATGCTTATGGTTCTTAGCAAAAATAATAGTCTTGCCAATCTTTTGCCCATAATCCACATACAAGGCATTTTGCATCACATAATCCAGCACCTTGCGTATGGTATCCGCATTGAAAAGCCATGAATTTAAGGCCGATGCCCCAATTTCTTGCGGTAGCTGCCCCTCTTCGTCGGTGAAGGTGTCTTCATATATGCGCCTTTCTTCATCTGAAAGCTCATCATATACAATACCTTGCTGTAAGTATTTCACTTGTGACTCTATGGAAAGATAGCTCACCAAATAGCCATCATCCACCGCTGTAGCCAAATCATAGCCATAAGTGGGCACGCCGTCTTCCAGTTCAAAAATTTCATAGGTATTTCTGTCAATTTCATCCTTGGGCGTAGCTGTGAGCCCCACCAAGGGTGCGTCGAAATAATTGAAAATATCTTTATATTTATTATAAATGGAGCGGTGCGCTTCGTCACAAATAAGCAAATCAAAATGCCCCGGCGTGAATATCTTTCCCTCAGCATCACGCGCATCATCAATGCAATGCATCATGGTTTGATAGGTAGAAAAGATTCCATGTGCCAAGTAGTCGGGCTTGCTCTCACAAATATTGGCGGTGGAAAAAGACGGCAGCAAATTCACAAAGCTACGTCTTGCTTGAATAACTAAGGACGTTCTGTCCGCCAGAAAAAGAACATTTTTCACCCAGCCATGACGCAATAAAACATCACACAGGCTCATGACCGTACGCGTCTTGCCGCTACCCGTAGCCATAACCAAGAGTGCCTTACGTTTATTCTTCACATCAAGAGTTTCACACACGGCCTTAATGGCACTTTCTTGGTAGTAGCGTTCTGTAATGGTTTTATTGATGGTCACATCGTGTAATGATGTCTTGAACGAGCGCAAATTAAAGAGCTTTTCTAAATCGCGCTTTGAATAGATAGTGGCCACCTTACGCTCAGGATACTGGCCATCAATGATACGCGTTTCAAAGCCATTGCTCAAAAAGATAACAGGCCGCCGCCCAAATTTTTTCTCCAAATAATCAGCATACAGCTTGGCCTGTTGGCGTCCTTTTTCCACATGAACACAGGTACGCTTAGCCTCCACAATAGCCAGCGGTTGCAGTCTATCATCATAGAGCACATAATCACAAAAGCCATGCCCAGCCTTATTGGGCATCTCTTCAATGCGTACCTCATTAAGCCAATTGTGCCCCTCCAGCCAGTTAGCATCCATCAGCATGGCATCAATATAAATTTTGCGCGTTTCGTATTCGCTCAGTTCCAGCGGTTTTTCCACATAGCGCTTTTCTTGTTCTTCTCTACGCCGCGTAAGTTCTGCTTTTAGGGCTTTATTTTCCTCAACAAGCGCTTGTAAATTCAGCTCTTCTGGTGTGGATTGTGTAGGGAGAGGGGCGACTTGAGCGCCAAGTAAGGCAGGATTATATGTTTTAGGGCTATGATTTTGAGAGTAGCAACAATCCACATAATCAAGAAAGGTAAAAAGATTTTCCAAGCACAATGCCGCTTGTTCATCTTTCACCTTTTTATGTTTATGTGCGGCGTTATTACCCACGCGCCGTATAAAATCCATGCGTTTCCACAAGACATCGTGCACCAAGCGTCTAAAATCCGCCGTATTCATCAAGGTAACCAAGCTATCTTGGTACGGCATCTCTAAAGAGGCATCCACCGAATACATCCACTTAATGGCAAATTCCATGGCGCGGCGGCAATTAAGCACGCTGGCTTCTTTATCAATGCCGTACACGCGTTCAGCATTGATAGCCACCGAGGCAAAGGGGCTAAATTGCGGATTTAAGAGCAGGAAGTCAAAATTTGTCATAGTGCCTTCTGGAATTGTTTTTTTCTGGGGGAGGGAAAAACCCTTTTGAAAAAGGCCCCCTCATCTGAGCGGGCCCTCCCCCAGACACCCTCCCTTTTCCAAAAACTTTTTATGGCGACCGCATACAGTCTTTGTTAAGGGGAATGGGCGCAACAAAAATAGTGGTTTTATTTTTTGTAAAAATCCTCAGCCTTAAACGTGGCATAGCCTTCGTAAAGATAACTAGCATCAATACCGCGCAAGAACACAGTTCTATCATGAATATTATCCGTCAAAGCGTTTTGCAAAAGTGCTTTGATTTCCGTATCTTTTATGGGACTTCGTTCCATGGCAAGAAGGTAATCTTCCTTAGAAATACCGCTCCAATCCACCACGTGTTTAAGCTCTTTTTTAAGCATGGCATCAAGCCACATTCTGCCACTGCGCCCATTGCCCTCTCTAAAGGGATGCGCAATATTCATCTCCACATACTTTTCCACTATACTGTCAAAGCTGTCTTGTGGCATATGTTCTATTTTTTCTAAGGCTTGTGCAAGATACAGCACAGGGGCAAAGCGAAAGCCGCCCTTAGATATATTCTCTGTACGCAATTCACCCGCAAAATCGTATATATCCTCAAATAATGCCCTGTGTATAGCGCACAAGGAGGCAAAAGTGCCTGCTGCAAGGCTGTCTAACGTGCCATCTGCATACAGCCGCACAGCCTTTTCCTTACTGATTTTCTCTTCAGCATGGGCAAGCTCTATGGCATTGGTGATGTTGAGTTTATTGGGGAGCATGGGGAATCCTATTTTAATGTAATTCTTTTAGAGTTTGTCAATGCCAATATTATACCCATGCGTGTTCATTTCTTTTGCTAAATTAACTTTTGTTTCTTCAACATTGTTTCTGAAAGGTATGTAAACTAGTCCATGGATGTCTGAGGGCTTTTCCATGTCTTCTGTATTTTTAACTAGGATTGCTACGCGTTCGCGACCTATTTTAGCAAGTAACATTCCCATTTCTAGAACGACGTTTTGTCGAACTCTATACTTTTTAGCATCTTCGTGGTCTTTTGCATAACCAATATCATCTGGCGTCGCTAAAACAATTCCATATTGTACACTTTGCATGTATTCTTCAAGTTTTTCAATTATTGTTAGCCCTTTAGATTCTAGTTGGTCTAGAATTATCGGTTTTAAATCCCATCTGCGTAGCATTGCTTCAAGTTCTGTACGAGCTGTTTGGTCATGGCCATAAACCACAAAAACATCTGTCCTATTATGGAAATTAGGCTTCATTGCATTCTCTAAGAGAGTTTTAATCTCTGCTCCACGTTTTCCTTGGCATTGGTGATTTCCATTTTTATAGCAGGTGATTATGCAATCTTGAAAACGAAGAATGGTATTATCTCCCTTTGTTTCTTCATTAGCTATGTTAATTCCGTTTTTTAATAAAATCATTTTTATTTCTTCATTTGTCATAATTAATCACTCCTTAGTTATCCAAAATATTCCTGTATCTTACTGTTATACAAAAATTCTAATTTTTCAAGGCCGCTGTGCATGGTAATTTTAAGCGTTTCTGTTTGTTGTACATAGTCGGCAAATTTATTTTGCAGGTCTGTGGGGGGCAAGGGTATGTGCAAATTGCGTAAGCGTTCTTTGGAAATGTTTGACATAGACTTTGCTGAACCTGAAGCAAGTTTTGCAATTTCTCCCCTAAATAACTCATGATTAATAAGTTTCCACAAATATATTTTATTGCAACATGATATAGTATTGAGTCTAAAAATTAAGTCAGGCATCATAAGTTTTACAGGGCTATCAAAAACAAAAGCACTTACGCCTACAAGTTCTGGCGTATTTTTTCTGCTAAAGAGTAAGTCTTCTTTTCCTACTTCCACAGAGGTCACAAAATCTGTATCTTTTAAAACAGATTTGTTTTCATCTGGTATATAATATCCACTAGATATGGAACTCAATTTTAAAACAGCAGGTTCATTTTTGTTTCTTGAATAGTTATGACACACAGGGCTTTTACCGCTATCTATACTATCTAAGCACGCTGATAAAGGTTTAACCTTCCACCCCATAGGATTAGCCACAGGGTCGCCAAACATCTCCACAAATTTTGCCTTCACCAGCAAATCCATTTTTTCCAATTGTTCTTTGCGCTTGGCTATAAGGCTTTGTATGCTGTCTAGTTCTTGGGCTATTTTCTTTTGTTCCTCAAGAGGTGGCAGGGGGATATGTATATTAGAGTATATAGATATCCAATATCTTTTATGAAGTTGAGTGTCTATCTTAATCCGAGACATTTGATAAAAAATATATTTCAAATGAATATGGTGTGTTGGGCGTAAAATTTTCATTGCGGAAGATTTTACTTTAAATGAAAAATCAACATACTTAGTTGCAGTGGTAAAATCATCGAAAATAATTACAGGAATTTCTGAGAAAACTCCTTTTTCTTCATTTGTATAACCTAATATAAAAGTTTTTCCAGCTGTTAAAACAGGAGTTTTATAGCTCGAATTATAGGTATCGCTTTCTACTAAGTATTTAGTAGGCTGTTCATATTCGAGAACATCCCCAAGTTTTACCATTTCCCATTTAGTCATACTTACCTCCAAAATCCATAAGATAACTCGACTTTCGGAGTAATTCATCCTGTTATTTCAAGATTTTTCCCAATATT
>CAYJHX010000083.1:0-7656 GCA_964369395.1 uncultured Desulfovibrionaceae bacterium | reverse complement strand
ATTGCCACCACGCAAACTTCTTGTGTATCCATGTTCATTTTCTCCAATTATTACTACGTCAACGCCGATTTAATCAACGTTTGCCTATAAACAGTACTCAAAGAGTACACCATAACCAAGGCTACTGCATGAAAATTCTTCTCAAGCACTACAGAGTGTTACCCCTTCGTCATATATATATCCCGACAAATACTTTGCAAGCTACACGACGTAGATTTTACTAGCCTCAAACCATTTTCTCGCGTACCATATGTACAGTTTTTACTATATTTCATTCTAGAGCGTGTTCACATAAATGCTTTTTTGACTATCTCTGCGTCAGATTTTATGTGCATTTTCGGTCAAATACCAGAAGAGTATATTCCCTCAAAGCGCACTCATCTTCCTTGATGTAACGCAAAAAATCGTTTTATGTAAACACACTCTAAAAAGGGGAAAAATATGTTAAAAAAAATCATTTTATGTCTTTCTGTGATATTTTTTGGACAAGGAATTCTACACCTTGATGAAAGCAAGGCTCAAAAACTGGACAAACATGCCGCCATGCTTATGCAAGAAATAGTTCAAATACAGCACCTGAGTTATGGAGACATTAAAATAGCCTTAACCGACGAAGATAGAAAATCTTTCCAAGATACGCTACAAACGGACACAATCGTCTATAATGCCAACCCTATCGGTTCTCATCTGTTTGGTCTTGTAATCCTAGAAGCAGAAAAATCTCTCATTACCATAGGTATTTCCGGTGAAAATCAGCCTGTACTCACAGTACGCAAAAATGAGGATGAATTTTACGCCTTTAATATAACCATAAAAAACTTAAGTGCTACAAACAAAGCCGCCACCCAAATAGCCAATACAGCTTTCAAAAACGGCACTACCAATATTGATACCCTGTTACAATCTTTTACCGTAAAAATGCAAAAAAATGTCCCTAGCGGTGGAACTATTTCGCTTTCAGCCCAAGAAAAAGCCGCCTTACCTACACTTTTGCTCACCAAAGAATGGCGCCTTACGAGCAAGTATGATCACAGCAAAAATAGCACTCTTGGGCCCGTTTTTCTTATGGCCCCCAATGATTACATGAAGGTGCTTAGTTTTAAATCGTCAAATCAACGTTACTATGTAGACTTTACCTTTGACGATGACTTTAGCCATATACAAATTGAAGTACCTAAAAAGGCATTAGAAAATTTAGGAATTTTACCTGTACCTAAATAATATCCTCATCAAGTTGTTGCAATATTTTAAAAATGCCATGTAAAACTTTCTTGTATGAGGTACGTATGCCTTATCCCACATCCATGCACGCTTCGCTACAAGCTCTAGCAAACACACGCCACGTGCGCTTGCACCGGCATGCTCCAGAGCTTAGCGTAGAAGCCAAGGCAGAGCTTTTACAGGAATTTCACCCCGACTTTAACCCTCACATCAAACGCCCGCTACGCGTAGGGGTAAACACAGGGGATACTGTGGCCCAAGAAGTGGCCGACCTGCTAGAACGCCCAAGTCTTGTCAATCCGGCAAATATAGATGTGAACACGGCGCACCACACTACCGATGTGCTTATTATAGGTAGTGGAGGTGCCGGCCTTGCGGCGGCTTTATGGCTCAAAAAACACACTTCACTTACGCTTCTTGTCAGCACAAAATTACGCAGCATAGACTCTAATACTGTTATGGCGGAAGGGGGTATGTCTGCCGCCACAGATAAAGACGATTCCCCTGCCATACATTTTGTGGATACCCTCGTAGGAGGGCGCTATCATAACCATCGAGATTTAGTGCATGCCATGGTACAAGACGGGCCCCTCATTGTGGATTGGCTCGCTCGCCTTGGTGTCGCTTTTGATCGACGCCCTGATGCATCTTACTTTAAGCATAGACCTGGGGGACATTCTCGGCGGCGCTCTCATTCCATTCAAGACATTACTGGCCTTGAAATGATGCGAATTCTTTTGGACGAAACCAAAAATAGGCAAGTCCCCCTATGGGAATTTTGCCCCGCCGTAGAGCTTATCCTCAATGACGCTGGACAGTGCATGGGGGCTGTGCTCCAAAATCTTGATACTAAAGCCTTGGTGGTGGTACATGCCAAAGCGGTGATTTTAGCCAGTGGCGGCATGGGGCGCTTGCATCCTTTAGGTTTTCCCACCTCCAATTTTTATGGCGCCACAGCCGATGGCCTTGTATTAGGCTATAGGGCCGGCGCTCGACTGGTACATATGGATTCCGTGCAATATCACCCCACGGGCACCGCTTGGCCTAATCAACTCTTGGGTTTATTGATTTCTGAGGCGGTGCGCGCCCAAGGGGCTCAATTGCTCAATGCGGCAGGAGACATGTTCATTGGCAATTTAGAAACACGCGATGCCTTGGCGGCTTCCATCATTCGCGAAAGCTTGGGGCGAGAAAACCATGTACTTACCCCCACAGGCAATAAAGGTGTGTGGCTAGACACCCCGCTTATAGACTTACAACACGGAAAAAACACTTTTGAGCATCGCTTTGCCAGCATCTATGCTCGCTTTATGGCTTGTAATATCAATCCGGCTTTAGAACCTATCCTTGTTTACCCTACGCAGCACTATCAAAATGGTGGTTTAGCCATTGATATAGATGGAAAAACTACTGTTCCCCACCTGTATGCTGCAGGCGAAGTGGCTGGCGGTGTACACGGAAAAAACAGACTGGGCGGCAATGCCCTCCTCGATATTTTTGTTTTCGGTCGCCGTGCGGCTCAAGGGGTTGCACAACAAATAATGCAAGAAAAGCCTGCTTCAAAGTCAACTGCACATCTTGAACATGTACAGCACTACACCGAAGCATTGCATGCAGCGCAAATATCTTGCACAACATGCGCCCCCATACTCTTACCTGATTATCGCTACGAAAAAGCCTTGCGTCATTAATGTTTATATAATCCATACACTCTAGTATAGACAACACTCTAACACAATTTCCACACGCTAATTTTTCTGCAAACCATGAAGAAACTCTAAAAAAGAGCTCGCGTAATGAATTATGCAGAGCTCTCAGAATATATTTTTCTGCACAAATGCACATACAAAATTTTTTCAAAACAAAAACTCTTTACAAAAACACAGCATTCTTGCTAGGCTCTTTATAAGGTTTCAGCATAAAAGTGTTCAAAAAAAATTAATCCTTCGACATAGTTAAAATACAACATAACATCATGAAATGTACCTTTCTCGACGCAAGCTTACAAATATCAACTATACTTGATGTTTCAGAAGATATCTACGTTGTAGTAGATCCTATTACGTTGCAGCTTTTAGAGTGGAATATAGCCTTTGAAAGTCTGGGCTTTGAAAAAACATTCATGCAAGCAAATAACTCTCTATACGATAAGCCCTTTGCGCCGCATTTTTCTGGCTTGCATGAAATTATCCACATTCAAAAACAGCTTTTAGAAAAAGGAGATACACCATCTTCTTTTGCCTTTTTGCCGCTGGGAGGCAAAGAAAGTTCTGTCTTTGAGGCTTCTGCACGTCTGGTACATGTGTGCGAAGAGAAAAATGCTGCCCTTGTACAAATTTCCATTGATCACCACCTCATGGATACCGTAGCCGCCAAAAACATCGAACGCCGCGATATCCTTCTTAAAGCCACCAGCAAAGCCGCTCAAGAACTTCTTTCCGAACACGAAAACTTCGATACGACCATTGATACCGTTTTAGGTATCCTTGGCAACGCCACCAACGTGGACAGAGTCTATGTGTGGAGCATCCACGGAGCGCCTAACCCTGAAGAAGACAATAGACTCTACACTTCGCAATTGTACGAGTGGTCTGAAGGGGCCGAACCGCAACAAGGGAATGAATTGGTAACGAACATGCTGGTAGAAGAAGGCATTCCCACATGGATTGGCACCTTTCTTGAGGGCAAGTGCGTCAATAATTTGGTAAAAAATATGCCCATCGAAGAAAGAGAAGTGCTAGAACCTCAAGGCATCATTTCCATTCTTACGGCGCCCATTATGTTTCACGGGCATCTGTGGGGTTTTATCGGTTTTGACAATTGCCACGCCGAATATATTTGGAGCCACGCCGAAGAAGATATTTTACGCACAGCAGGCACGCTTATTAGCACCGCCATCCATAGCCGCCGTACCAACGAAGCTTTGTACAAAGCGCAAGAACGCTTTCGCGGTGTAGAAGAAGCCACAGGGGACATTATTTGGTCAGTAGATGAAAATCAAAATATTGACTATATTTCTCCGCGCTTAGAAGCTGTACTGCAATATACCCCTCAAGAAATTATAGGTAAACCCTTCAATGCGCTTTTACTGCACCCCGAAGAGTTTACTTGCACAGCCACTCCCCAAGATTTTATCATGCGCGATTTTGAGTTGCGCGCTCGCTGCAAAGACGGTTCCATTAAATGGTTACGTTCTTCTTGCAAATACAGCTTTGATGCCCAAGGTACATTGCGCTACGGTTTTGGGTCAAGCTCTGACATTACACGCGTGCATGATGCTCAAGATGCTTTGGAAATTGCCAACAAAGAATTGGAAGAAGCCATCAAAATTGCCAATGATTTAGTGGAATCTGCCAATAAAGCCAATGCCATTAAGGGCAATTTCTTGGCCAATATGAGCCACGAAATCCGCACCCCCATGAATGCCATTGTAGGCATAACTCACTTATTAAAACATACAACTTTAAATCTTAAGCAAGAAGAGTATATAGAAAAAATAAGCAATTCTAGCGTTTCTTTGTTAAATATTATCAACGACATCTTAGATTTTTCTAAAATGCAAGATGGCAATATGGTCATAGAAAAGCACGTCTTTATCGTAAAAACGCTTATGGATGAGCTAAAAAAGACCGCTCACCAATGGATAGACGAAAAAAAGCTGAAATTTATTATAGAAATAGCGCCGGAAGTAGAGGCCTGCTACATTGGCGATGCTTTGCGCCTTAATCAAATACTCACCAGCCTTACCACCAACGCTATTAAGTTTACCCATCAAGGAAGCATACGCATAGGTGTTAGCGTAGACAGCGAAAATGCCGAAAATAGCCTTTTACACTTTACCGTACAAGATACCGGTATTGGCATTTCCGCGCAAGATATAGAAACGCTGTTTGAAGGTTTTACACAAGCAGATATTTCCACCACAAGGCGCTATGGCGGCATTGGCCTTGGCCTTGCCCTTTGCAGAAATCTAACGGTACTTATGGGCGGTGATATTTGGTGCGTCAGCGAAGTGGGCAAAGGTTCTACGTTCCATTTTACTTGCCGCCTAGAAAAAAATGTTCAAAAAGTTTCCACAGTAAAAAAACCTCTGCAAAACATCCGTATCGCTACGGCCTTTCCCGACGAAGAAAGTGTGGAGGCTGTGCGCGCCATGTTAAGCCCCCTTGGCTACACCCAAATTACTTTTGCTAAAGATATCATGGACATAAAAAACACTCTCTCTACAGAAGAGCAACCCGATGTCATTCTATTACATCACGATTTTAGCGAAACCCCCATCATAGATAGCGTACTCTCAACACACCCCAACTATTTTAATGCGCTTCCCATTATTTATTTTACCACCGAAGATATAGTTAAAACGCCTGACTCCTTTACCGTTATCAAAGCCCTTAACGCCTCTAGCTTACACGATGCCTTTTCTACACTCTTGGGCCATGCCTTTACACCAGATGCAGAAATGTTTGCTCAAGGCTTTGAAGAAATTTTACGCGAAAAACACAGCGGAAAAAAAGTGCTTCTTGTGGAAGATAACGAAATCAATCAAATGATTGCCCAAAGTATTTTAGAAGAAGCTGGCCTTGTGGTTACCGTTGCCAATAATGGCGTAGAAGGCTGCGAGTGGATGTATAAAGACGATTTTGACCTCGTCATTATGGATATACAAATGCCCAAAATGGACGGCTTAACTGCAGCAAAAACTATACGCCAAGACGCTACATTTGCAAACATTCCCATCATTGCCATGACCGCCCATGCTATGGAAGAGGACAGAGAAAAAAGCCTCAATGCCGGCATGAACGATCATACCACCAAACCCATCGATGCCCCGCAGTTGTTTAAAGTCTTACTTTATTGGCTCGAAGAAAGCCAAGCCCTTAAACAATAAGCCCTATCTTGTGTAAAAAGAGTCTATTTCCATGTACCATAAAGCTATCATGTGTGCTGCCATATCTGGTCTTATTGGATTAATTTTCGGTTATGACATGGGAATCAGCGGCGGAATAGTACACCTTGTCCAAAGTTTTTTTGCCCTTAATGCTTCAGCCATGGGTTTTGCACTATCCATTTATATTATTGGTGCTTCCATAGGAAGCTTGCTTACGCATACATGCAATTCTTACTTTGGCCGAAAAAAGACACTTATTCTCTTTGCCGGACTTATGTTTTTTAGTTCCGTAGGCATGTATTTTTTTGGAGAAAACTATACGGGCTATTTGCTATGCCGTGGCCTCGAAGGCTTAGGCATGGGGTTACTCTTCTCTTCAGTACCCAGCTATATTACAGAAATTGCACCACGCAAAATTCGCGGAGCCTTGGGCTCCATTGTTCAACTCACTACAGGCCTTGGCATCATGATAGGCTTTGCACTAGTATATATTGCCCACGAAACACCTTCTGCACTGAACAGTATTGGTATTTACCCTCAAGACTGGATGAGCTTTTATCAAACAAAAATAATTCCAAACCTGCTCTATTTTTTACTCCTGTTTTTCATCATAGAAAGCCCTTTTTGGTACCTTCTTAAGAAAAGAATTCACGAGGCAAAGCAGTCTTTCCAAAGTTTTTTTCCCGATGAAGACGTTGAACTGTATCTTGAACACCATAAAACCTTGTACACCGACACCCAAAGTCATCGTAATCATGATACAATACAAACTCTTAAAGCAAATAATAAATGGCACTGGCTCTTACTTATAGCCTTTTGTTTACCAGCCCTCAACGAGTTAACTGGCATTAACGCCATCATCTACTATGCTCCAGATATTTTTGGAAATATTCTTCATTCTAGTTCCAATTCAGCCTATTTTTACAGCATCGTTAACGGGCTCTTTTTTAGCTTAGGTTCTCTTTTTTCCATGGTCATGGTGGATAGGTTTGGCAGGAAATTCCTTTTAATTACAGGAATTTCTACAATGACACTGTGCCTACTGATTATCGGTGTAGAAATCTATCGCGGTGTATACTCCATACTGCTCATCTACTGCATTTATGCATTCATTTTTACATACAATTACTCTACAGGGGCCATTCGTTTTCTCTATCTTGGTGAGCTATGCCCCGCATCACTACGCACCTCCATTCTTGGTTTTGGTGGCGTGGTCAATTGGGCCTCTAGTGTACTCACCCTGTGGATGCTACCCATCTTAGCCAATAATTCCTATTTGACCTTACACTTTCACTCTGCAGCAGTATATTTTGTCTTTGCCGCCATCTGCTTTATATATCTCCTCTTCATCTTTACCCTGCCCGAAACCAAAGGGAAAAGTCTACACGAAATTGCTAAATACTGGTCACTAGCTTCATAAGATTTTTTATGGGGGAAGAAACTTCCTTTTGCTAGCTATCTGAACCTAAGCATTTTATGAGGGCAGGATTTTTATGGGGGAAGGAACCCCCTTTTGCTAGCGCCAAAAAGGGGGTTCCTTCCCC
>CAYJHX010000082.1:0-7719 GCA_964369395.1 uncultured Desulfovibrionaceae bacterium | reverse complement strand
TATAAAAAAGCCTCTGAGAAATAATCTCAGAGGCTTTTTTATTATCTATTTTACTATTTAGTTATGAAAAGACACTTACCACGCTTTTTGACGATACGCTTCAAGGGCCTTTTGTTGTTCTTCAAAGTTTTCAAAACCAGCTTGACGCAAGGCATCGTTTACCGTGGTATTCCAGTCCCAAGTAGCGTAAATGACTGGTTTGTGGAAAGTATCACGGAACTTACCCAGCTCTTTACGATAGAAAGATTCATTGGTCGTATCTAAATGCTCGCGCAATTGTTCATGACGACGTTGCAACTCTCCTTCGTACCATTCTTTCACATCTTCCGGTTGGGTATATTTCTTCAGAATATGTCCATAGCCTTCTTTTTCCATAAGCTTGCTTAAGCAGTCGTGATGCTGCTTAATAAGCCATTTACCAAGGTCAGCCGTGCAAATATTCTCAGCTTCAATGGCTGCAATATCTTGCACTGTTTGGTAATAGGTATCGGGCACTACAGAAGCAGAAGCAATACCTGCAATGGCCACAAGGCCGCGCAAAATTAAACTATTTGAAACACCCTGTCCGCAGAAGCCCACTTTCTTGCCGTATTTTTGGCCTGTAAAAATAGTAACCAACACAGCCCAAATAACTGCGGGATCTTCTTCGTCATAAATATGCCCAAGACTAGCATTATCGCGGTCTGTGGCAAGAACCATTTGTGTCATATCATTAGAGCCTATGGAAAATCCATCAAACTCTTCAATGAATTGTTTTGCCAAAATAGCATTAGACGGAATTTCTGCCATAAGAATAATCTTTAGGCCGTCTTGTCCTGGGCGCAATTTATGTACTTGATCAAGATAACGACGCATAGAACGCGCTTCTTCCAAAGTACGCACGAAGGGCAACATCATTTGTAAATTGGTGCCGCCATATACGCCACGAGCCAGCTTAAAGGCTTCAATTTCCCAATCGTGAATATTACGAGATACCCCGCGATACCCAAGCATGGGGTTATCTTCTACACTTTCAAACAGGTGCCCGCCAAGCAAGTTGCGGTACTCATTGCTCTTAAAGTCTGTTGTGCGGTAAACAATAGTTTTTCCATAAAAAGCCATGGCAAAAATAGCTAAGCTTTGGGCAAGTGTTTGAATATAATGTTCTTTACCTGTACGGAAACCGCGACTTTGAATAATAATGCGGATTTTCTCAATCAGATTGTGCACTTCGTCCATTTCTTTTTTAAGTCCGGTACGCAAGCCCACTTCTTCGCGCAATCTTTCGATATTTTCAATAACAGCCAAAACTTTTTCATTGGTGTTGATTTTTTTCACATGCGCATCAGTAATAGCTTCAATCTCTGCACGGCGCTTTGCATCTTCAGGATCTTTAGGAGAAAGCATGGCCAGTTCATCATCAAAGCCCATAATAATGCGTACATGTTCGTGCAAATCAGAACTTGTTTTTAAAATATCCAATCGACGCGCTGCAGCTTCCCAATAGCTATCAATTTTATTTTCAATTTCACGCATTTTGCGATGAATGAAAATCAAATCTTCTGGTGCAGAGCTAGCCGTTTGAGCAGCAAGGTCTTTTATTTCATCAGAAAAACCTGTTATTTCACCAACATGTTCGCGTAAATTTAAATTAGAAACAATGAGCCCAACAGAAATTTGCTCACGCAAAATCTTAGAAAGTCTGTTTTCTAAAAGGCGAGCTTGTTTTTGTACAATAACTTCTAAAGTTCCATTATCATAAGCCTCTAAGGCACCGGGATGTATGCTGATATTTCCCAACATAAATTCCGCACGTAACAAGCCTACTTCAAATTTAGGCACTTGACGCAAACGAGAAAGGAAAAGCGATTGTCCTACGTCGGCAAGAACAAGTCCCACCTTTGTTTGGGTAGGAGGCAGCTTAGAAAGATCCATTTCGCCGCCCACTTCATGCAGAGGCAAAAGACCGCGATAAATTTTACCTGTAGTGCCGTCAACAGTAACTTCCGCACCGTCCAGCGCACGTAATTTATCTACACGTTGAATACCAATAACAGCTGCAATGCCCAGTTCACGGGAAGTAATGGCCGCATGGCTAGTATCACCGCCCACATCAGCCATAATGGCAGACGCCACACGCATGCCAGGAACCATATCCGGATCGGTACGTTCTGCTGCTAAAATATCGCCTTTATTGATTTTATTTAACTCTAGTGCAGAACGTAAAAATTTCACCGTTCCTTGTCCTGCTCCGCGAGAAGCACCATTACCTTCTACTATCACTTCAGCTAAAGCGGCAGCTTTGGGGTCTACTTCTTTACGGCGCATAAAGATGGTATTGGGGTGCAATTCTAATTCATCATTCCAACGAGTTTCTGGACGCGCTTGCACAAACCATAACTTATCTTTGGCATCAATACAAAACTCTGTATCCATAATCATGCCATCATAGGCCGCACTTACGGCACGTACGCCCCTAGCCACACGTTCCGCTTGCGAGATAGACAAGGCCCAACGCAATGCTTCGAGTTCTGGCACTTCTACTTCTTTAGTGCCGCCCTTTTCATCATAAATAATCTTCATGTGTTTATAGCCCATTTGGCGTATAACCACCTCAGATCCATTGTCTTTTTGGAAGACATACAATTTATCGGGAGTAACTTTACCACCTACCACAGCTTCACCAAGACCATAGCTGGCATCAATACTTACCAAGTCTTTGCGATCTGTACCGCGGCAACCTGTGGCTGTGTCGGCAGAAAATGCTGTACCGGAAATAACAGGATTAATCATCTGCATCATACATACAGAAAGGGAGGTATTTTCAATGGCCCATTCTTTTTTAGCTTCTTCAGCAATACTTTGATTGCCCACTTCTTCAGCTTTGGCCAAAGCATCTAAAATAGCTTCGCGACGATAGGTCATAGAGCGCAAGTTATAGGCAGAGGCGCAATCCCAATGATATGCTTGAGTAACTTTTTCATCACCCACCATATTTAAATAGGTATCTTGCAGACCAGCAAAAGCTTTTTTGCGAGAGTCTTCACCAGCTGCCGAAGAACGCACAGCTACGGGCACAATTTCACCATCATTATCATTACAAATATCTTGATAGGCTTTACACACAGCTTCAGTAACAAGTTTTGGTAATTCTACTGATAAAATAGCTGCTTGCACCATAACAGAGCGTTGACGTAATTGGTCAATGCCCTCAGGGGATGTGGCAAAACCTTCCACCACATTATTGATGAAAGTACGCAAAGGAATACGCACATCACTTAAAGAAGCACTGGACTCCATAATCATGCGACCAAGGCTACGCACAAATTTTTGCAAAAATTCGGGATCTTGATTTATTTCCGAATCCATCCAGTCAATGCGCTTATACTCTTTTTCCACTACGGAACGGATAACAGAAGCAATAACGCTTGTTTCGTCTAACACTTTATGAAAAGCAACGGAGGAAATGGCTCTAAAATGAGGAGCCTGTATACCTGCGATTTCTGAAATTAGAGCTGTATTGTAGTTTTTTCCACCTACAAGTAGTTCAGCACTCTCTCCCATGGCAACAATGTCTGCCCCGGTAAGTATAAGCTTATCCGTAAGTTGCGCTTTAGTGGTCGTGGTTGCATTTGCAGGCTTTGTTGCAGGCTGCTTTTTGTTCATTCCGTCCTCCGTGGGGTCAGTAAATACCGTGTAAAATATTTTCTGTGTTCTCATCTATAGCTTAGCTTAAGACAAGAGGCTCTTATCAAAAAAACACAATGCGGAATCTTGCCTTTTAAAAGGGAAAAATACGTTTAAAAGACTTGTGCTTAATAGCAATTTTTTATGATTTTGTCTAGTACAATGTCTACACAATTTTACTTCGCCGTAATAATAATGTCATTTAATTTTATAAATTTATTTCTCACTTTGTCACAAATGCATAAACAAAATCTGAAAGTTTTCTACTTAAAGGAGCCACCATTTTTGCAAATATGTCCATGGCAAGAGCATTTATGGGAATAGCAAGTAAAAAAGTAAGTAATACGGCAATCATATAACCAGCAACGGCATATAATTCCATAAATATCCATGCTGATACGCTAAACATGATAGGAAAATGTACCAAAATAAGTTCAAAAGAACGACGCCCACACCACAGCAGCACAGGGTTCTCAAAGAAATATTGTAAAGATGGCGAAAAGTTTATACTCAGAACAATCAAAAAAACGCCAAAATTTTGCACAAAAATCTTCATATTAATAGTATATACTAACAATTCTCCAAAAACGGCACATATAAGCCCAAAAGCTAAAGCGTACATGCTCAATCTTGGAAATGCTTTCTCCCCATAGCGCACAAAAATATCTGCGGCTAAAATTCCAAAAATAAAGGCTGAATAAAAAGGCACATAAAAAGAGAGCGCCAAAAAGAATACATAGCATACAAAACGACAGGACACAGTACCAAAAAAGAAGAGTAAAGCATATGTAAGGTATGAGCCTAAAAAAATTATATGCATACACCAAAAAGGAGAGACATAGGAGCCATCGTTTATGACAAAGACTTTAAGAAAAGCAGATACGAGAGCTCCCAAAAAAGACAGTTCTCCTGCAAACATGGCCTTATTCCATGAAATTTGTAAAATATCACCCAATGCATGGTGATAATAATACCCATAAGCATACAAGGCATAAGACAGAAGAGTCATACTCACAGTATACGGCAAAAATCGAAAGTAGCGTGTAATAACTTGTTTTTTTACCCAAACTTCATCATAGCCTCGAAAAAAGCGCACAGCCGGAATAAAAGCAATAAGCGTAAAAAACGCGTATAAAACAAAATTACCATTTGCTATCAAGGAAAAAGGAAAATGCTCCCAATAATAGCTGATTTTTTGGCTTTCTTCTATGCCTGACTGCCAACCAAAATATCCAAAATCTCCGTAAGCAATAAGATAATGTAATACCGTAACACCGATAGCACAAAAACCTTTCACCCCGTTGAGATAAGAAATTTTTTGCGACATAGATTTTTCTCCTTGTAAAAAAAAGGCTCTTCCAAGAACAAACTTGAAAGAGCCTTATCGTTTATACGTAAAACACGATGTATCCTAAAAGCTTACCCTAGGTTTTCACCGCAGTACGGACAAAAAGTAATGTCATCCATGGGGATAGGATGAGCACAAGCCTCATTGGGGCATACTTTAGGCACAGGCCCAAGTTCCACAATAAGCTCCCCTTCTACCACAGAAACCATTTGCTTACTTTCTTTATAGTCTGCCGTTTTAAGCACGCGCACCACCATGCCATCCATGGGGGCAAGCACAGCCTTTTCTTGTTTCATGATAGAAACGTTAAAAAGCTCTTCTCCCTTTTTAACAACATCGCCAGGATGCACATACATAACCCACAAATCACCATTACTTGGCGAGGCCACATGATGTGGATTATTGGGATCAGCTTTAGGAATACCTTTGACATTTTGTCCTGTCGGTTCAGCAATTTGCACATCAGCTACCATAATTTCAGAGTCAAGCACATAGCGACACACAGATATTCCTGCGGCATTGGGCTCAGAGAAACTTAAGATGACAAGATGATGCGGCTTGCCTTTGCTGTCTTCAAAGTACAAATCTTGCCCAATTTTCAAGCCTTCAAACCAAACATGCAAAGGTAGGTTATTGGGGTCACCATATTTTTCTTTAAATTTGATGGTTTTAATGGCATCGCCGGGATGATTTAAATACAAGGCAAATTCTTCATCTGTAGGTTTGCGACGTATAATATCAATGAAAGCCTGTTCTTCAGCCGCCAAATTCATATCTTTGAGATTTTCAAGGGGCGATACTTCCACTCTCTCGGTTAAAGCTGTTTTCCATGCATTTCCAAAAGCACTTTCGTAGACCCAATCTGGGGGAAAGCCCAAAGGCAACTTACCAAATTTGCCAAGCAAAAGGTTGCGGAAAGCATCGTTACAATCCTGATAAATATTTAGACGAGCTTCTTTCATTTCTGCATTCAGCTCAGCTTCATCATGCGTGGTGATTTCTTCAATCACTTGCAACAAGTAACGAACTTCTTCTTCGCCCCCGCGTTTCCAAGCACCTGTTACAGCCAAGAAAGCAGTATTCCAAGTGATTTGCGATCCTGGCGTTACATCGTGATAACGCACAATCTTGCGAGTACCAGCAAGGAATTTTAACATATAAGGCAACAAATGAATGTAGCCTTGTTTTACAGCACCTTCTTGAGAAGAAGATGTGGCGCCACCAGGCATAGCGTGTTCCACCACATCATAGTCAATGCCCATAAAGTATGGCGAACAGTAGCGATCATAATAAGGCATTACTTGCTTACATACAAAATTAGCATCGCGAATGGCATTTTTATTGAGCTGCGTTTCTAGGCCCATTTCGCCTTCAATATAGGCTGCCGTGGCAAGCACATCACCCTGTCCGTACGAACGCACAGCAGAGCCAAGCCCCACATCTAAAATATGTGCACCAGCTTTGGCAGCAGCGCCGCAAGCAGGAACAAACAAACCATCGGTGTAATGTCTATGATAATGCAAGACCAGCTCTGGCCAACGTTTACGCAAAGCTGTAATAAGTTCGGTCATAAAGCGTGGCGGACATACCCCGGCCATATCTTTAAGGCCAAGGATAATATTTTTAGAGGCTTCTTCCATGCTGGCCCCCATGGCACCGCCCACCATACGCAAGATAGCTTCAGTCACTTCCATATAGTGGGGGACATCAAAGCCCTTAGCCCAAGAAAGCGAAATGGCCGGCTGAAAAATAACATCCTTGCGAGACATAACAACCTCTGCCAAAGGAAGCATATTTTCCACATGATTTAAGAAATCAAAGCAACGAATAACTTGGTAATGATCACAAATCATTTCGCCAGTTAAGCGCATAAGATTGCGTGGCTGGGGAGAGTATCCCAATACATTGGTAGAACGCACCAAGATTTGCTTCATGGTTTTGGGAGCAAAAGAATTCCACTCTTTAGCTTCCGTAAAAGGATAGGTCATATTGGCCAACATTGCCACGTGGAAGTGTGCACCGCCACCATTTTCAATGGAAAAATAGCCTGCATTATCCAAGTAAGGCCCAATAAGTTTATCTTCAGCCAAGCGGAAGCGGTTACCACTGTTGGATTGCGTAAAGTCGCGTGGTGTCGTGTCGGTAAAGTGTACACGCTTACTATCACGCACATAATCCAAAAGTGCCTTCCTATCACCACGAGGATACGGCGAAGGCGCACGACGATCTGTCGCTACAATGGGAGGAAGCACAGGTTCAAAATTTGGCATGCGTGGCGTATCAGCGCTACGATATTCTCCAAGTTTTACATGAGGATTAAAGCCTTTAGCAGAAATTTCTGCCACAAGGTTGGCTAAGCGCTCACCTTCGGGGGCCATATCCGTATAACACATCAATTCCGGTGTTTGCGCAATGAAGTTCGTATCAAAATTCGCTTGACGGAAAAGAGGATGCTTTAAAATTTGCTTAAAGAAAGGAATGGTGGTTTTAATACCGCCAATGATATATTCCCCAAGGGCCCGTTCCATAATGCTTACGGTTTTATCCCAATCGCGAGCATACGTTATAAGCAAAGCGCCAGCGGAATCGTAGTTAGGCGGAAAATCATATCCTGCCGATATGTTGGAGTCCAAGCGCACACCGGGGCCACCGGGCGACACATAGCGGGATACGTGACCGGAGTTGGGGTTAAATTGATTTTGAGG
>CAYJHX010000081.1:0-7783 GCA_964369395.1 uncultured Desulfovibrionaceae bacterium | reverse complement strand
GGTTTTGCCGCAGGCGCCGCGGGCTTAGCAGCTGCAGGTGCCGCAGGTTTTGGCGCTTCTGCTGGTTTTGGTGCTTCTGCTGGTTTTGGTGCTTCTGCTGGTTTTGGTGCTTCTGCGGGCTTAGCTTCGGCCGCAGGAGCAGGCGGAGTTTTAGATTCTTCAGCCTCTGTTTTGTCGCTGGCTACAGCGCTTTCGGTAGTCGTGCTTGCTACATCGTCAGCAGTTTTGGCAGGGGCTTCGTTGGAAGCAGCTCTAGATAAGTCCAAACTGGCGCCATCAAGTGCTTTAATAATCATTTCACGAATAATGGCAATCTCTTGAGAAAGCATATCCAACAAGAGGGAGAAATCCATATCTGAGGAACGAGCAGAGTCAACAATACCAGCTGTGCGTTCGCAATATTCTTTAATATCTGGAAGTTCTACAAATGAAGAAGCGTTCTTTATGGCAACAAGGCTGCGATAGATGGCATCTTTCGAAGGAGTGTTTTCGCTATCGTTTTGTAGCGTTTCCATACCGGAGCGAATGATTTCTAACTGTTGAGCCACGGTTAGGCGGAAAATCTCCATGTCATCGTCATCTGTGCCCATGGCAACCACGGCTGGTGGTTTTACATTGTCGGTGCCAGCACTTGCAGCAGGCGCGCTTTCTTCGCCTTTGCCAACTTCTTCGTACATACTTGGAGGCAGCATAATGGGGCCGCCGGCCAAGGCTTCTTTGAGTTGGTGCAAGACTTGACTGGTATCTGGAGGAAGCGCCGTTCCCTTGCTTGGGTCAATGGCTTCTACGAGAATTTCAATAATATCTACCACAAAGAGAAGTAAGTCGATAAGCTCTGCTGTGGGCTTGGTTTCGCCGCGGCGCATGTTATTGAGGACAGTTTCTGCTTCGTGGGTAAGCAAATTGATTTGCTCGTAGCCAATGATACCACTATTACCTTTCAGGTTGTGGAAAAAGCGGAAAAGGTCATTGATAAGCTCTTCTTGGCCTTGGCCTTCGCCTTCAAGGGATAAAAGACCATCATTGAGATTGGCCACAATGTCCAAGGACTCATCAATAAAATCTTTTAGGTGCCCTTCGCCAAAAGCGGTAAGTTTGTATTCTGGCAATAAAGGAAAGCCAGAAATCCATTCTTTGGGGCTTTTATCACTTTTTTTCAATTTGGTACCGGAAGCACTTGCAATGGGGGTGCCTTCTTCTTCTACAGCATTAGCTACTTCTGTGGCAGCTTCTGGTGTAGCCTCTGCGTCAGCGGCACTTTCGGTCGCATCGGCAAGAATTTCTCCCTTATTTTCCATGAGCTTATCAATTTCAGTGACAAGTTCTTCAATGGGCACACCTTCATCGGTATTGGTGCTTTCTAATACATCAAGCATTTGACGTAAGGCGTCCGTAGAGGCAAGAATAATATCCATAATACCAGAGGTCATGGACATTTTCGCATGCCTGACATCGTCAAGAATGTTCTCACATCTATGAGCCAGCTTGTTGATATTATTCAATCCAAGGAAGCCAGAAGCACCTTTGAGCGAATGCATGGGACGGAAAATCTCGTTAATCAAATCGAGATTATCAGGATATTTTTCCAGCTCCAACAAATTGGGCTCAATAGTTTCAAGATGTTCGCGAGCTTCAATGATAAAGTCAGCAAAAATCTCAGCATCCATAAAATCTTGACTCATAGCACACCCTTGCTGCAAAAATTATAGTGATAAAACGACACTTACCATATGCATAATGTTTTATCGGCTATCCGAGTAACATCTTTATGTTTCGAACCATTTTTTCTGGTTGAGCAGGTTTTACCATATACAGGTTAGCTCCAAAGCGCATGCCTTGTTGAATATCTTTTTCTTGCCCTTCAGTAGAAAGTACAATGATTGGTGTATCTTTGTAGGCATCTTGTTCGCGCAATGTTTTGATAAAGGTAAAACCGTCCATGCGGGGCATATTGATATCTGAAATAATCAAATCTACCTCTGCGCCGTTGTAGAGTTGTTCAAGCCCGTCAAGGCCATCCTCTGCGGTAGTAACTTTAAATCCTTCCGCTTTCATAACAAAAGCAAGTAGATTACGAATGGTTTTAGAGTCGTCAACGACCATGATGTGTTTACTCATTTTATACCTCTTGTTTGCAAGACATGACTTACTATTTTATCAACGGAGACTATACCAAACATCTTAGTATCATGTTCTAAGACACCGCATATACTTTCGATGCTCGTGCCTATTTCTGCTTCCACGTTCCACGAAATGCTTTTTTGCGGGATGATATACATATTTTGGACACGATCGATAATCATGCCAAATTGTATACCTCTACGCTGACATACGATAATAAAATTTTCTTCAGAAATTTTTCTTGTCGCATCCGTTCCGCATAAAAGTTTATCCATGAATACTAAGGGGGTGATTCGCCCCCGTAAATTTATAATACCGGCTAAAAAACCGGGGCTTAAGGGCAAACGCATGGGATATTTATAGCGTATGACCTCTTGTACTGCTTCAATGGGTATGGTGAAGGTTTGATCTTGCAACTGGAAAAAGATAATTTGCAACTGTGGCAAGTGTTTTAATTCTTCTTCAAGTGGTGGCGTTTTGGGAATAAGTGCCAACACATCTTGTTGCGAAAGCTGCAAATCCAAACCCATGGATTGCGCACCTTCTAAGCCCACATATTTATATAAAAAAGCCTGCTCAGCTGCTGTTAAACTGACGCCTTCTTGAGTTTGGGGTTGTTGACCATTGTCTTTTTCAGTACCCGGTAAATGAAAATCTTGATCTTGAAAATATTGTTCTGGAGTTCTTACCATAATTGTAACACTTCTTCGCTTAAAGCATCATAGGCCAAGGCACCGCGCGAGTCGGGCGCTATATAGTAGATACTTGTTCCTAGGGCGCTGGCTTCGCGAAAGCGGGTATCCACTCCAATAACCGTTTCAAACATGGCAGAGCCCATTTTATTGCGCATAAGTTCCAGTACCTTGGTGCAGGCTCTGGCTCTTTTGTCATACATGGTGGGCAAGGCCTTATAGCGTATAGGTTGCGGCAATACTTTGTTAAGGGTGCGCAACGTGTCAAAAAGTAATTTAAGTCCGTGTAGTGCCAAAAAATCTGTTTGTATGGGAATTATAAGCAAATTTGATGCCACCAAGGCGTTTACAAGTATAATACCCACGTGCGGTGGACAATCAAGCAAGATAAAGTCATAGTTATAGAGTACGGGCGTTAGTGCCCTTGCCAAAACCATGCCCTTGCCTTTGCGCTCTTGCAAATCTAATTCAAGCTCAGAAAGGCGTATACTGCCTGCCGCAAAGTGTATATTATCTTCGTCTACATTTTTGGCCAGCTTTTGCCAAATATTTGACCATTCAAAGGGCTCAGCAAGGAACAAGTCGTGCAGGGTAACTTCTTGTTCTTCCGGATATAACTTCATGTGCAAAGATGCGCATGCGTGTGGGTCTAGGTCTAAAATGAGAACACGTTTGCCTCTTTTTGCCAAAGCTGTACCAAGAGTCAAGGTTGTGGTGGTTTTTCCCACTCCTCCCTTTTGATTGGCAATGGCCAAGATTTTTGCTTTTGCAGCTGTGCTCGTCATAGAACTCAATAAGAACCTGTTTTGGAATGTGTTGTTATATCTTAAATTTCTACCCTTATCTTATAGCTTCATTTACGCTTGCTTTCTGTAGACAATAATACCTGTATAATGCTCTGGTGTAAAAGCACGACTAATACTGTGTAACGATTCAGAGTGCCCAATATGCAGGGAACCACCAGGCAAAAGGTTATCATAAAAAGCGTTGATAACACGTTTTTTCATGTCATTATCAAAATAAATGATAACATTGCGGCAAAAAACAGCATGGGATTTTTCCACGCGTGATAATTGCATTTTGTCATTAAGGTTAATTTGTCCAAAACTGACCAGACGTTTGACATTGGGATTGACTGTATAAACGCCATCTCGTTGGGTAAAATATTTTGCCACAATATCTTTGGGGGTTGTGCGTAAACTGTATTCAGAATATTTCCCTTGGCGGGCAGCGGCAAGCACCGCTTCTGAAAGGTCATTGGCGGTAATTTTAATATCCCAAGAAGAAATTTCCGTTTTTAAAATTTCATGCAAAATGATGGCAATGGTATACGGCTCTTCGCCTGTAGAGCAACCTGCCGACCAAATGCGCAAACGCTTGCGCCCAGATTTACGACATTCATCCAAGGTTTGTTTCATAACAATTTCTTGAAACACCTTAAGCTGTGGTGGGTTGCGATAAAAACTGGTTTCATTGGTGGTGACCACTTCAAAAAGACGGTTCAATTCTGTCTTTTTGCTAGGGTCAAAACGCAAAAAGTTGTAGTATTCAGAATATGACTTCAGCTTGAGCTCTTTAATACGATTGCTCAATCTGTTTTCTACCAAATATTTGCGGTTTTCTGCAATAAAAATACCACATTGTTGGTAAATAAAATCCCGAAGTTGAACAAATTCCTCATCAGAAATTTTCAATTCCTGTTTAAAAGGAGATGTGGGACGCTTGAATAATGAAGACATATTTAGCCTGCCTTAATTTTTGCGATAGCTTCAGAAGCTGCTTGTTGAATTTCAACAATGTCGGTTTGCATCATGTCAAGAAGGGCTTTAAAAGCATCTTCTCCGCCAGTCATTGAGAAAATTTCTATAATTTTTAAGGTGATCATGGGCGTAGCCTGAGGTATACGCGGTAATAAGGCTTTTTCCAAGTTTTCCGGAGGCATAAGCTCGCTTAAAGCTTCCATGGCGCGTATGCATACCCACTCGTTACTATCTTCTAGGGCATGGAGTAGGTAAGGAATGGTGCTTTCGTCTTTGGAAGCGCCAAGCACATCAATAACAGCAGTACGTACTTCCGGCGCCATGTCGTTGAGCATTTTAAAGAGATTTTCTAAATATTCATGCAAAACAACGGCATTGGGTTGGGCCAAGGTTTCTACAGCTAATTGTCGCACAGCTGCGCTTTCGTCGTGCATGGCGCGTAAAATAGCGGGGTAATTTTCTTGTACGCCAAAGGCACCCAAAGCGTAGGCGGCCATCATACGTTGCTCTTCGTCACCTTCGTTAAGCCATTCAATAAAGTGATCTGTAAGGGCTGGTGTATGCAAATGGATACAAGCTTCCAAGGCTACTTCTTTCACATCGGTATAGGGATGATTAAGGTAAGAGAAGATGGTTTCTTGTGCAGCCTCATCGTGTAACTTATTACCAAGGCAAACAATGGCGCTTTTTAAAATGTCCTCATCATCGCATTCTTCCAAAATCTTGCGCATGAACTCGGCATCTTTTGCTTCGCTTTGGGCGGCAAGATATTTGGCAGCAAGGCGCTGACTGTCTCTATCTAGGGACCAAAAGATTTCTTGTAACTTGGGTACGCAATCGGCATTGTCTATATGCAAGCAAGCGCCACAAGCTAGGCGTGCCCGAACAATATTGTCAGGGTTGAGGAAAGAAGTAAAGCTGTCGTTACAACCAATATCTGCCAAAGCTTTGGTGGCGGCTTGGTAGATATCGTGCTCGGGTTTACGAGCGTACTTTTCTAACAATTGCATAACGGCTTCAGAAGAACTGTCCGTTCCCATGACAGAAAGCCCCATAAGAGCAATTTGTAACAAGTCTTCGTCTTCGTCTTGCAGAGCTTCTTCTAAATAACCACGGAACTTTATTTGTTCTTTTTCTGCAATAAGACATAAAGAATCGGCGCCTAAAATTTGCACAATAGCTTTTACGGCTTTATGGCGCAACACTTCGGGGGCTGTAGCAATAAATTTGAGCAATAAGGGGATAGCTTTAATATTTTTCAACTCGCCAAGGGCATCAATAATGATAGAGGCCACCAAAGGAGAGCAAGTGCTCAACGATTGTACCAAGGTATTGATGGCTTTATCGTCGCGAATTTTGGTAAGGGCTTCCACTACGGAAAATTGCACCCACTCTTCGTCCTGCATGGCTTGATGTAAAGCGTCGGCGGCTTCTGGAAAGGCTAAGTTTCCAAGGCTCATGGCTGCTTGATAGCGCACATTGACTTCGGGATCTTTGAGCAGAGCTTCGCAAAGGGGTTGTACAGCCTGTTTGCTTTTAGAGTGGCCCATGATATCGGACATAAAAATACGAATGTCGGGGTCCGGGTCACGTAAAAGCGTGGTCAACGTGGGAATATCGTCGCAACTAATTTCACGCAAAATATCCATGGCCACATTGCGTAAAGAGGAATCTTCACTGTGCAGATGGGGAAGCATTTTTTCTATGGTTTGAGGGCCGCGAATTTTGCGCAGAGCGTATTCTGCCGCCTCTTGTATGCCTACATTTTTACTCTTGATATGTTCGCTGAGCAACGGAATGGCTTCCACAAGGCAAGAGTCGCCAGCTTCAAAGGCACCGCTTCTAATGGCATCAGTATCTTGGCTTTCCAAAGCTTCTAAAATAGCTTTTGCGTTGGGGTTTGTTGCTGTACTCATAGTATATATTCCTTTTTGGAATTAGCCTTTAACGGCTGTGATAAGAGCATTGGCTATAGCGTCAAGCTCCAATGTATTGTCCGATAAATTTGCATCTACAATGGCTTTAGGCATGCCGTATACCACACAGGAAGCTTCGTTTTGAGCCATGATATATCCACCTTTTTCTTTTAAGGCGCGTATGCCTTCAAGGCCATCGCTGCCCATGCCTGTAAGTATAAGACCGATGGAACGGCGCGGCATGCAGGCGGCAATGGAGTGCATAAGCTCTGTGGCAGAAGGTTTGTACAAGGCCTCTGTGGGTTCTTCAGTAACCACAAGTTCAGGCAAGGGGCCTTTCATGCGTAAACGTAAATGTTTACCACCGGGGGCAATGTAGGCATGGCCTTGTTTGGGGCGTTCCCCATTGACGGCTTCGCTTACGGCAATTTTGCAGGTATTGTCAAGCCGTTTTGCAAAGGGCCCAGTAAAGGCTGCGGGCATGTGTTGCGCAATGAGTATAGTGGCCGGAAAATTTTCCGGTAGGGCAGAAAGCAGTTTTTGTACTGCCGGTGGCCCCCCTGTGGATACACCAATGCCGATAATGTCTCGTGCGCCTTTGCAGGGGGTAAAGTTTGCAGAAGTACTACTGCTTCGCGAAGTTGCCCTTGCAGTTGTGCCACTTTTTGCTCCGAGAGTACTTGTCGTGCTCGTAGAACTTGCTCGTGCGTTATCAGTCTTTTTCATGGAAAAGCGCAATTGCATGAGAGATTTTCTTCTGGCCAGCAATTTAATTTTGCGTGTCAAATCAGGGCCAAACATCTCTTGTGTGCTTTGCGACTTCGGGAGAAAGTCTAAAGCACCAGCTTCTAGAGCTTTTAATGTGGTTTCTGCCCCTTGCTCCGTTAAAGAGCTAATCATAATAGTGGGGGTGGGCTTTATTTTCATGATTTCTTGTAAAGCTGCCAAACCATCCATACGGGGCATTTCTACATCGAGTGTAATGACATCGGGGTCGAGAACTTTGAGTTTTTCAAGGGCATCTTTACCGTTATGAGCCATGCCAATAACTTCAATATCCTTATCTGCAGAAAGGATATGGTTCAAGGCTTTACACATGAACAGCGAATCATCCACAATGAGGACTTTTACCACGGAGTACTCCCTTGAAAGAATGTTGAAAAAGATATGTCATGATGTGCATGGAAATACTTCTTCCACACATATAATATAGCATTGTGACTATGTTGACAAGTTGAAAATATTTGTATTTCAAGAAAAATAGTATATAAAATCTGTATTGCAATCTTTTTTT
>CAYJHX010000080.1:0-7801 GCA_964369395.1 uncultured Desulfovibrionaceae bacterium | reverse complement strand
ACAAAGGCAATCATTTACTTTCGATAGTCAAATATAAATCGCCTTGCCATTTTCCCACTTTTCGGCCAAGCCCCCGCAAGCGTATGGGCTTTCCCACCACAAAATCTTGTGGCAAAACAATTTCCACCGTACTTAAATCTTCAGAAAGGCCGCGGCGAATTTGCAAACGAATGCGGGCCCCTTTAAAAAGGTGACTGGCTGGCATTCTGATGGTTTGTTCATCATCAATTTGTTGTCGAAACCAACCAAAAATTTTACCGGAAAAGGAGTTTTCCATGTGCAAATTGGCTCTATTCTCGCCCAAATCCACCTCTGCCGTGGGGGGTGGAGGGGGCGAGCTCGTATGCACTTTCTTACTTTCTTCTGTCTTCGCTTTGGGGCGTATATGTTCCGTCCAATGCGTCCCTGCAGAACCGCTTTTTTCTTGTACAGTCTTTTTTTCACTCCTGCGCGCATCGGCAGAGTTTTCTTGAGAAGCTGTAGCATTTTCTGATTTTTCGCTACTTTGCTTACTTACCTCACTATAAATATCTTCAAACACACGCCGCGCAAAAGGATCGTGCAATAAGTCGCGTAGCACATCTTCTTTAGCATAGGCCGCAGACGCTGCACGTTGGCGACTTTCTTCTGCTCTTTTATTGATGTCCTCTTTTATACGGGCATCTTCTTTTTTAGCTTCTTCTTTTTCTCGAGCTTCGCGTCGTTGACGTTCTTGCTGTGCTTTTTGCGCTTGTTCTGCTTTACGTGCTTCTTCTGCTCTGCGTGCCTCTTCTGCCTTACGATTTTCTTGGGCTTTGCGTGCTTCTTCTGCTTTACGTGCTTCTTGGCGTTTACGCGCCTCTTCTTCACGTTGCGCACCTTCTTTAGTGGTATAAGCTCTTTCTTTTTTAAAGCTTTCTTGAGATTTTTGATTTTCCTTTTGCGTCGCGCTTTGGCTTTGGTGAGCATAAGAGCCAGAAGCCCCCGATGAGGCTTTCGCCTTTTCTTTGGCGCGCTCTTTGGCTTGCCGTGCTTCTTCCTCTTTTTGCATAATCTGAGAAAGCGCCACGTAGGCTTCGTTCAGCACTTGAAATTGTTTACTGGCCGTGGGATCATCGGGATTCAAATCAGGATGTAATTCAAAAGCTCTTTTACGATAGGATTTCTTTACATCTTCTAAGGTAGCGTCCTTAGAGAGTTGCAAAATAGCGTAACATTCTTTTAGGCTTATCTGACCGGTCTTACGCATAGAATCGCCCTATATTTGTTTACCCATAGGAATAAGCGCATGCGCTTCTTGTTTGGCATCCTCAGCTTGCAAATGATGCTTTTGCAAATACTCAAGGCCTTCCTCTACAAATTCTACATGAGTACTTTCAGTTATAATACCGGGGCAATAATCTTTGGCCAAAAAAAAGCTTTCTGCATCCAACATATTGCCGCGGAAAAAAGGCCATGCACGACAAATATCCGGCCGAGCCACATGTACTGAACAGCCTACATGCTGTTTAAAAAAAATACAGTTGCCGTCATTTCCCGTGCGCACTTTTAATTTTCCATTGTGCTCACACCCGAACTGTTCGCTAAATTGAGCTACCGAAAGCTGCAAATGCTGACAAATTCTTTCTAAATCTGTAGGACTGACTACAATACCGCCCTGCCCTTCACAGCATTGTCCGCACATACGACATTCAAAAACCTTTGCTTTCACCCTTTTACTCCAAATAGCTGTTGATGCACAATTTTAATGCAGAGATTTTCTACAATATCCACCTGATGCCCCGCAAGAATTTGCCCGGCTTGCGCCGAAAAAATACCTTCTTGCATCCAAAAGCAACGCGTCGCTTGCCCTCGATTGAGGCGTTCAAGTAATTCTTCTGCATGCTGTGGACAAAAATCTGCCGCGCGAAAAAGATTGACAATATCCACATGGTCGGGAATATCCAACACGCTTTTATACGTGGGCAAACCCCAAACATTTTCGCGTACAGGATGCACCGGATATACGGTATACCCCACTCCAAGCAAATAGCGTCCTACCCTATCTACAGGTTGGCCCTGCTTATCCTTAGCGCCTATAATAGCAATACTTTTTGCATTTTTCAAAATATCGCCCAAACGTGTATCCAAGAACATACTTCCCCCCAAAAGTCAACTATAGCTTTGTCTTTGAAGAAGTGCAATTTTTTTAGCGAGAAAATTTTTTTGAAGTGTAGGCGTATTCCCCAAAGATACCTTTCTGACCTCAGAGGCACTGATGTTAACCTAAAAAAGTCATGCACTCCAGCGCATCTTTTTTGCTTAAATCGTCTCCGTATGGCAGCCTATACAAGCTGTTGAAACAGTCTGCGTCAAAAAATTTTCTGACGAAATGCCATTTTCAACACGCTCATAAAGCTTGTCAGAAAACAGCAAAAAATATACAGTATTGCTATAATTTTTTCCCCAACAATTTGTTTAAAATACATTTCAAAAGGTTTTTACATGACTGCCTCCTCCTTATACACCAGTGAACAGCTCCCTCTAGCCGAAGTGCATCGCCGACACGCCTTATGCCGCAATCTATGCCATAAATTATGCCCGCGTGCCCACGGTATGCTCTTTTTTTCGCGCTTAGCCCTCTATTACTTAAGCGGCACCTATGCCGACGGCGTTTTATGGCTTCCCCTAGATGGCAGTACAGAACGCGACGCCCTTTTACTGCTACGCAAACCGGCTACAGCAAAACATGATATTTTGGCCCGTTGCCATGCAGAAAGTCCTTTGCCTCATCAACATACTTTCACCTCTTTTGCCGATATTCCAAATCTATGCCAAGACGCTGATTTACCTTTAGCCGACACCCTTGCCGTGGAAATGAACTCATTATCGTGGCAATATGCCCAAAAATTACAGCATGCCTTACCACAACAGCATTTTCTCAGTGGCGATGCCATATTTTTACAAGCTCGGGCACAAAAATCAGTGTGGGAGTTAAACAAGATGCGTATTGCTGGCGCAAGGCATCACAAGGCTCTGTGCACACTCATACCGCAAGCCATTCACGCTGGCATGAGTGAAAAAGATTTGGCCCACATTTCTTGGGAAATTTTCTTCCAATTAGGCCACAGTGGCATCAATCGTTTGGGAAATTTTGGTGAAGAATGCTTTTTAGGGCATATAGCCGCCGGAGACAATGGCAACTATCCCAGCCATTTTAATGGCCCCCTTGGCCTTAAAGGCGAGCACCCTGCCCTGCCTTATATGGGACACAGTCAAGCTATTTGGCAAAAAAATCAAATCCTTGCCATGGATATAGGTTATATGCTGGAAGGCTATCATACCGATAAAACCCAAGTGTATTTTTCTGGCAATACTATTCCTGATACTATTCGCAAAACTCATGACGCTTGCATAGAAATTCAACAACGAGCCGCAGAGCAACTTAAACCTGGGGCTATCCCCGTAGATATTTGGAACGATGCCGTGCAACGGGCAGAAAAACTTGGTATCAGCGAAGGTTTTATGGGCTTTGGTGCCAACAAGGTGCCCTTTTTGGGGCACGGTATTGGCTTGGTTATTGATGAATATCCTGTACTGGCTGCCCGTTTTGATGCCCCTCTACAAGAGCATATGACCCTTGCCATAGAGCCTAAGGTGGGTCTACCAGGTCTAGGCATGGTGGGCGTAGAAAACACCTTTGCAGTAACCCCCACAGGCGGAAAGTCACTTACCGGAGAAAATTTTTCTATCATTACATGCGCATAGAAACTTCGCGTGCCCTGCGAACACATGGCACAATTACGCCATAAAGACTTATATCCAGTAAATGCAAAGGAATAAAGATGACTTTTACAGCCGAACAAATACCAGTACAAGAACTTCAAGCCCGTTACGCAAAATGCCGCACATTGCTTGCTCAAACAATGCCTCAAGCTTCTGGTATGCTTATTTTTTCACGTACCAATATATATTACCTTACAGGCACAAGGGCTAATGGAATTTTGTGGCTTCCCCAAGAAGGCGACCCCGTACTTATGGTGCGCAAAGCCGTGCACCGTTGCCAGCTTGAAAGCCCGCTTCGCCATATTGTCCCCTTTAAATCATATGCGGAATTGCCTCGTCTTTGTGCCGATGCCGGTGCCCCCCTTGGTACGTGTATAGGGGCAGAAATGCAGGCTTTATCATGGTCTTTAGCCACCATGCTGCAAGCTCGCCTTCAAGAGTATACCTTTATCGGTATTGACTCTCTCCTTGCCCAAATCCGTTTTGGAAAAAGCCCTTACGAGCGTCAACGCTTGCAACAAGCGGCACAATGGCATCACAAAGCTCTTACAGAGCTCTTGCCGCAACATATCCATCCGGGTATGAGCGAACAGCACATTAGTCATATACTTTGGAAAATCTTTTTCTCTTTGGGGCATGGGGGCATGTTACGCAAAGAAAATCTCGGTGCAGAAATGTTTCTTGGCAGTATTGCCACCGGAAAAAACACACTGTACCCCCCTGCTTTTGATGATATGAGCCCCTACATGGGCGAACACCCCGCCGCACCTCACATGGGCTATGCCGGAAGTATTTGGCAAAACAATCAGCACCTCGTACTGGATACGGGTTTTGTTTATGAAGGTTATCACTCTCATTGTGCTATCACCTTGGGGGCAGGGCCACATATGGTTGAAAATGTGCACAAAGCTTATACCTGCTGCGCACAAGTGCTCCAAAAAATAGGCAATACGCTACGCCCAACTCATCTTGAATTTGCACAGCTTCATAGCCAAGCCCAACAAATTGCCCAAGAATATACCTATCAAGACGCTTTGACCTTTTCTGTTCATGGTGTTGGCTTAAGCATAGACGAATCTCTGAACGCCATGCCCTATGTAGCAAAAGCTTGTACGGTAGATTCTCACCCAAAGGACTTGCAAGACATGAATTTTCCAGCACTAGGCCAACAAGAAGCCGCCATGGTGGTTTTATCTGCTGCAGTGCGCCTCGAAAATATTGGCACCGTCAGCCTTAAGGCTCTTTATGAAGTAGAATCCCATGCAAGCCATTGCCTCACTCCCTTGGCGGCCACCATGCCGCAAATTAATGCATAAGAATTAAGGGAATACTGAGACCTCTGCGTAATTCCTAGAATTGACAAAAAACATGGATTGCTTCGCTACGCTCGCAATGACTTTCGTTATAAAATCAAGTCATTGCGAGGAGCGAAGCGACGAAGCAATCCATGCCTTTTTGAATTATGCAGAGCTTTCATACTGATGAGGGAAGGGGAATCAAAAGCTTCCCTTTTCTCCAAAAATGAGCCCTGTCTTTACAAAAAAGGCCTGTGGTATGCAAAACTTACCACAGGCCTTACAAGCATTACAGCAAAAGTGTATCGCTATCTTTGCTTTCTATTTTTACGTGCATCACGCAATTCTTCAGGGCTAATGCCCCCATCACCATTGGCATCGGCAGCTTTAAAAGCAGCTTCAATACGTTCGTTACTTTTAGCTTTAAATTCATTTAAATCTATTTTACCGTCGCTATTGGTATCCATTTTTGCAAATCTTCCGCCTTTTCTCATTTCTTCAGCATCAGCTAAAGAGGGCATCCCCACGGAAGCCACAAACAAAGCCATCATAAAACATGCCAGAATTTTTTTCATAATAATTATCTCCACATTTTTTCTCTAAAATCACAAAAAACTGCGAGAGCAAAGCAAAGCATTACATCGCAATATTTATAAGATGCTATATACCCTTTCCAGAACTGTCAAGAAAGAATTATTCTTTTATTTAAATATGTTTTGTCATTTTATACCATTGACGAAAGACAAATAAAATCTACAATCCGCAGAACTGAGTTTGAATTTTTATGATTCACAGTTGCTATTTTAAAAACTAAAATGGGCACCAAAGTTTCTTGAGAGACCAAGCAACACCTTGGGCAAGACTCTCAAATATCCTTACTGCCAATGAAGGTCTATCTATGTTTACCACACGATTACCATTTTTTTTCGCACTCCTCATCCCTTTGGGAGTGGGCTATGGAGCCAGCGCTCTTTCTGTCGGTAGCCCCCAAGCGTATGCCACTTTTATTTTACCGCCTTTATCTCCGCCCGGCGCTGTTTTTGGCCCCGTATGGACAGCACTCTACATATGTATGGGCCTTGCTTCTTTTATTATATGGCGTGCAAAGGCAGAATGTCCCCAAAAAGGCCGCGCTCTTTTATTATATGTTATACAATTGGGCATGAACTTTTTGTGGCCTTTTTTCTTTTTTAATATTGAATGCCAACTTTTTGCTTTTTTTTGGCTGATTTTATTATTAATAACCCTTCTGGCCTGTATGCACGCGTTTAAACCTATTTCATCTTGGGCATTTTACCTGCTCATCCCCTATCTGCTCTGGCTTATCTTTGCGGCGTATTTAAATTTGGCCATTTATATTTTGAATAATTAGCCCTTACTAAAAAAGAAGCTAAGGAATTAAAATAAAACATTTTTTAGTTACACTTTACCAATAAAGACACCGTGTAATTAGCTAATTAAACGTAAAAATGTATTTTTACACATATTCACCACCTCTACATGGTTCACCGTGTAGAGGTAGTATAAATCCCTCCATCACCACATTCCTCACAAAAACTCCATAGTACAGCAAAAATCGTTACCTTGCCCTACGTTGCAAATTTGTCAAACATTCGTTATAGCCATTTCACAGTCTTGCCTTAAGCATACTGCATGAAAACACTTTTACTCTCAACACAAAGAACCCCTATGTCTCAAACTTCTAATAAACAACTTTTTGTTATTATTATAAATTCCATCGTAAATGTAGCCTTAGCTGCTGCAAAAATCCTTGTAGGCTTTTTGTTTCAAAGCCAATTACTTATAGCCGATGGCGTGCATTCATTATCTGATTTACTCACAGATATTTTTGCCATCATCGGTTTGCGTGCCGCGCAAAAACCAAAAGATGAAGATCATCCTTTTGGTCATGGAAATTTAGAATACGCCTCTTCCCTCACGGTTTCTATTGTTATTTTCTTTATGGTTTATGGCCTTATACTTGAGCTTGTCAGCCATTGGCATATTCTTTCGCCAAGTATAAACTATACTGTTCTTTTTGTTTCCATTGCCACTTTTGTCATAAAACTTTTTCTTTCTTGGTATGTGCTCTATCAAGCTAAAAAACTGGATTCCCACACATTAAAAAGCAGCGGTATCGAGTCCATGACCGATGCCTACTCTACCATTGTGGTTATTATCGGCCTACTTATCACCGATTATGGCGTGGCTAATGGTATTACTTGGCTTATTTATGCCGAAAAAATTGCCACTATTTTTGTTATTATTTTGCTCATAAAGGCAGGCTTAGAAATCTATTTAAATAGTACTGTGGGCATTGCCGGCGCGCAAGCCTCTGCGGAAATACAAGAACATTTCTTTACTATTATTAAAGATACTGTGGTAGAACACGAAAAAACATTTGAACTTACTGAATTTATTATCTTAAAACAAGGTATTGATTATTTTATTTATATAAAAATCATTTTCAAAAAAGATATGCTCTTAAAAGATGCCGAGCAAAAGGTGGAAACCATGAAGGATATGCTTTATGCCGATGCCAGAGTCAAAAAAGTGAATGTGGAATTTGCTACAAATTTTTAGCAAATTCCACACTCACTCGTGCCTATTCGTTTTTTAATAGCAATACGTTAATGACAGAAAATCATTTTTCACATAGACCTGCAGAATTTTTTGCATGTGCTATGCGTTATCACTGTCATTACCCACCATCATTTTAATATATACCATCAGCTCTTTATACGAAGAAACATAGAGCTTTC
>CAYJHX010000079.1:0-7909 GCA_964369395.1 uncultured Desulfovibrionaceae bacterium | reverse complement strand
TTTACGATTTAGCGGGGTAACTCATGACGAGTCGGCCCCTTCTCATGAAGAATAAAAAACTCCGCACAATGAATTGTGCAGGAGTCTTAATAGCTTATTTCTGATGGCTTGTTAAGGAGTATTTTTTATTGTGAGCGGATTATGCCCGTTTATTTTATACAGAATGTAAAAGTCCATATTCTTGTCTATGGGCTTATAATAATCAGAATACGTAAAATACTCTATGTCAGCCCATGTACCTCTCAAAGCATCTAAAATTTTTACATTATTCAGATCTATAAAGGGAAGGGAGACTTCTATACCATTTTTCCGCTTTACAGAGTAAGGTACGCCATCGCCTTCTTGAAAACTTATGGGCTGTACACTTTCTTTGTGAAGAGTGTACTTTCTGGCTGCTTCTTGTGTAACGGCTTCATACGTTCCGTCAAGCATACCTTGCATGCCACAATGTTGCCAAGGAACAGCATATGTTATTTTCAATGCTTTAGAAGTCATTGTACCGGCAACATTATTGGGGACTATTTTCTTTAGCACAGGATTTACAAGCATATCTCCTTTGCAAACAAAATTTTCTCCGTCTTTTGTACATATATTGCTATAGCTACATGCCCAAGCCCCTTCAGAAGAACCACCGTCTATGAAAAGATTAAACATGTTGTTATCGTACCAAATCACCTGAGCCTGTGTAGACGATGCGTCATCGCTGCGTGTATAAACGCTTATAGGCGATATACCTTCACTTGCCGCAGCATTTTTTACAAAAAGCACTTTTTGCGCTGGCAAAAAAGCTAAAAAACAAAAAACAATGAAAAAAAGTACCCTAGTTTTACGACGCATACTATTCTCCCACAAAGGTTTGTATTACTCAGGAAGTGCTGGCTAGAGCCCCCCGCACAATTATGATTTCATCTGTTTTTCCAGATAAATACGAGCTTGGAAGTAGCGATTTAAAATGTCTTCGGCATAACTACGGTAAGAGCCGCCTACATAGCTTTTCATGGCTTTATAAATATCTTCTTTATGATGATCATAAAAAGCGCGAAAAACTTCCGTCCCAATACGAATACCCGTATCTATGTCGTGTAAATCTTGCTCTTTTTTGCCAATTTTATCAAGTCTATCTTTGTGATATTTATAAATAACTTGCATGGGACCGCGGGCATTGGCTGAAGAAACCACGCTGGCATCAAAAAGGCTTTCTCTATAGGCAATACTTAAAATCAGCATGGGCGGAATAGCATAATGAGCCCCCCATTTGGCGGCGGCGGCAATATAAGCGTCCTTGTCTTCCTCGCTCATATTTTCTTTAGGGAAAAACTTATTCATAATGTTTTTTAAGGTGGCTTGATCCACCACATAATCTTTACGCTGAATTTCTTTTTCCAAGGCTATATGTAATGAAGTTTCTAATTCATTGAAACGCTTCATTTCTGCCTGACTGACAATGTGGCTGTTTTTGGGCGGTGAAAAACGCTCTTTGGCGTAAAAGAAACCTCCGGCGCCGGTGCCTGCCATGAGCAATAAAACACAAAGAAAGCCCCAAAAAGGGTTACGCTGTTTCGTTTTATCTAAGGTAAGAATACCATTTTTTAATATATATTGTGGGTTCATAGTCATCCTATAGTTTGTATGCTGGTATTTATGGTTATGGGTAATATACGAGAGTGGTCACTTCAAAAAAGTGCGTGCTTTGCTCATGGCAATTTTTTGTCTTGCTGTCAATACTTATCAAAAGACTCGGTTATAGAGAGCATCGATGAGATGTATTAAGAAGTTTTTTATGAAATCTAGCAAATGAATACAAAAAGAGGTTATTTTTTACAGCTTGCCAAGCATATCTTCATAGCTACAAGACAAATAGCGTATTCATAATTGTTTGATTTATATGAGTAATAAAATAAGCATTGGTGCTTATGAGTATACTTTCGTTTAAGAAGTTTTATGCTTTGAGGAAAAATACTTATGTTGAGGAACAATGGTAGCCAGCGCAATACCAAAAAGCATAAGACTGCCACCTACAACATGCAACAAGGTTATTTGTTCTCCTAAGATAAGCACACCTTTCAAAGCAGTAAAGAGGGGAATGGAATAATAAATCATACCAGCGCGTACAGGGCCTATGGCATCGATAGCTTTGGTCCAAAAAACATAGGCTAAGGTAGAGCATCCAATGCCCGCATAAAGAATGCCACCAATAACAGTGGGCGTCCAAGGCCTAGGATCTGTCACATGCATTTCCCAAAAAAGAGGCGGTAAAGAAAAGAGCAAACCGGCAACAAATATGGTACTGTGCAGACCTGCCAACGACACACCGTGGGGACGATAACGCGTAAGGAAAGAATATAGCCCAAAGCTCGCTACGCCGCCAATGCCCCAAAGGTCGCCGCTGCTAAAACGAAAATGCGTAAGATTTGACCATTCTCCGCGTGAAAGCAAGAGCAATAAACCGCTTAAAATAATGCAAAGCCCCAAAAGGCGCCGCGGGGTAATGGGGTCGCCACAAAAAATACGCGAAAGCACCATAATAAGAATGGGAGCAGAAGGTACAAACAGCACCATGTTAATACTGCTAGTGGTACTGCCAGCTTTGTAGAAAAAAGCATTAAGGCAAGTAACACCAATAAAACCCATGACGCATAAATATCCTAAATGCTTTTTTAAAATGGGCCAATCGTGACTCCAAGTACGCAAGGCAAAGGGCACCACAACCACGAAGGCGACAACCCAACGCCAAAAATTGAGCTGTACAGGGGCAATGGCGTCAGAAAGACCACGCGCTAGAACAAAATTGCCTGCCCATAAAAATACGGCCATAAAAGCAAAAACATAACCAAAACCTTTTGCTGTCATGTTTAGCGACCTATCCCGCAGAAAGAACTCCATTGTCCCCACTGTTCAAGGAGTTTTTGTAAGGCTTTGCCGCGGTGACTGCGAGCATTTTTTTCGTCTTTACTTAATTCTGCCGCACAGCGCTGAATTTCAGGGTCAAAAAAGAGCGGGTCATAACCAAAGCCTTGAGAGCCTTGAGGGCTTTCTAAAATGACGCCTTCCCAGGTACCTTTGGCTACAATACATTTTCCTTGGGGATGATACGCCACCATACAGCATACAAAGCGGCCCGTACGTTTTTCTGTGGGAACATGCATAAGCTCTTGTAGCAATTTGCGATTGTTACGCATGTCCTTACTTTCGCCCTCTTCAAAAGCAACATCATTGCCATAGCGGGCAGAATAAATACCGGGGGCGCCATTAAGAGCGTCTACTTCTAGGCCGGAATCGTCGGCAATGGCTACAAGCCCTGTCTTTTCTGCCACGTAACGCGCTTTAAGCAGGGCATTTTCTTCGAAGGTTAGGCCTGTTTCTTCCACATCTTCCAGCTTAGGGAAAGCTTCTAAGCCTAGCACATCTAAGCTGTGTTGAGACAAGGCAGCAGCCAATTCACGAATTTTACCTGCATTGCGAGTGGCTAAAATAATACTCTGGGGATGTGATGACATGGCTTTACCTCTTATCAGACCGTTATTGGTGCGCTCTTATCAGATTGCTACTGACGCGCCCGAGCACCATACGAAAAAGAAGCCTGCCTAACAACTCTTTTTTTCAAATTCCTTGTAGCGTTCATTACTCAGGGATCTTTTTTTACAATTTTATCAAAATAGACTTTTTCGGCAGAGTGTTATATAATACAGTATACAAAAAATTTTACCAATTGTAAGGATACGCTTATGCATTCACTTGTTATTTCTTTTTTGGGGCACGATTGCCCCGGCATTGTGGCGGCGGTATCGTCGCTGTTGGAAGAAGCGCAATGCGATATTGTTGCTGTTTCACAAACCATTTCCAATGGGGAATTTGCTGCAGTATTTACAGTGCTTGCGCCTTCACATTGCACCGTAGAGCTGTTGCACACGCATGTGGAAAAAGGCCTTGCAGCTCGCCAAGTGGATTTGTCGGTCATTGTGCGTCCGGCCAACCCGCAGGCTTGGTGCGCTAAGGTGCCTTCGGCGCCCTTTGTGGTGACGGCCCACGGGCCCAATTCGGTGGGACTTATGGCAAGCTTGAGCGGGGTCTTTGCCCGACACGGGGTAAATATTGAAAATTTAAAAGCCATTATGCACGATACAGGGCACGAGGTGCAAAATACTCAAGACACAGGGCAAAAAACAACCGACTCTCCTCATATCGCTGAATATGTAGGGCTTAGCAGTAGTGATGCTCTTTTTGTTTTTGAAGTCATGGTGCCGTTAAACGCCGATGCCGCGCTCTTGCGCCAAGAGCTGCAAGAAGCAGGACAAAAATTTTCTTTGCGTGTTTCTATGCAGCATAGTGATATTTTTGAAGCCATTCACCGTATTTCTCCCATGTAATGAGCAATGAGGATTTATTATGTTATCAGAACGTGAAATTATTAGCACATTAAATATGTTGCGCAATGAACATTTAGATATGCGTACTGTAACCTTGGGCATCAGTCTTTTTGATTGCCAAAGTCACGATATCGACGTGTTTACCCAAAAAATTTACGATAAAATCACCCATCATGCCAAAGATCTTGTACAAACTTGCAATGAAGTGGGCGATAAATACGGCATTCCTGTGGTAAACAAGCGCATTAGCATTAGCCCCATGGCTGTGGTGGGCGCCCCCTTTCATGCCGAAGAAATGGTACGTATTTGCAAAACGCTAGACGCCGCCGCCAAAGAAGTAGGCGTAGATTTTCTCGGCGGTTTTAGCGCCTTGGTGGAAAAAGGTTTTACCCGTGGCGATAAAGCGCTCATAGAGTCCTTGCCGGAAGCGTTAGCCAATACCGATCGCATATGCTCTTCCATCAATGTGGCCTCTTCGCGCAGCGGCATCAATATGGATGCCGTGGCTTGGTTGGGACAACAAGTACGCGAAGTAGCCAAGGCCACTTGCCATAAAGATGGTATAGGTTGTGCTAAATTAGTCATTTTTGCCAATATTCCCCAAGATGTCCCCTTTATGGCTGGCGCCTACCTTGGTGTGGGCGAACCGGATGTGGTCATCAATGTGGGAGTATCCGGCCCCGGCGTGGTGAAAAAAGCCATCGATAGAGCCATTGCCAAAGCAAAACATAGCCAAGAGCCCTTTACCTTGCTTGATGTGGCCGATGTGATTAAGCGTACCGCCTTTAAAGTTACTCGTGTGGGCGAAATCATCGGAAAAGAGGTGGCGAAGCGTTTGCATGTTCCTTTTGGTGTGGCTGACTTGTCCCTAGCGCCCACTCCTGCTGTGGGTGACTCTGTGGGCGAAATTTTTCAAAGCGTAGGTCTTTCTAGCATCGGAGCTCCGGGTTCCACAGCCGTTTTGGCCATGCTCAATGATGCTGTGAAAAAAGGCGGGGCTTTTGCCTCTTCTGCTGTGGGGGGACTTTCTGGCGCTTTTATTCCTGTGTCAGAAGATTCCAGCATTGAAGCGGCGGCGGCAGCGGGTTTGCTTAGCCTTGAAAAATTAGAAGCCATGACCTCTGTATGTTCGGTGGGTTTGGATATGGTGGCCATACCTGGCGATACCCCCGCAAGTACCATTGCTGGTATCATTGCCGATGAAATGGCCATAGGTATGATAAACAATAAAACCACCGCCGTCCGCCTTATCCCTGTGCCGGGCAAAGGCGTAGGGGATGTGGTGAATTTTGGTGGCTTACTTGGAAAAGCGCGTATTATGCCCGTACCCAAGGGGGATGCTTCAGCCTTTATTCAACTTGGGGGCAGAATACCCGCGCCTATTCATAGTTTGAAGAATTAGTGTATGATTTTATATTTCAAGACTCCTGCACAATTCATTGTGCGGAGTCTTATGGAGCGTTGACAGCAGTCAATGTGACCGATAAATCAAGAGTAGGCGTAATTTACTTGCGCCGTTAAGCGATTGATTTTCGTGCCTTTTAGTCCTGCGCTGTAAATTTTTTGTTTTGAAAACTTTTTTACAATTTTCACAAAATTATACTGAAAAAGTAATTGTGCAGGACTCTTATTTTTGGAGAGGGAACTTTTTGCAAAAACTCCCTCTCCAGTCCCTCCCTCAAAAACTTTTATATAATCCTTTGCTATAATAAGACTATGCCAAAACACCTTTTTATACAACTCCAAGCATATCTTCGTGAACTTACAACCGAAAACCCTTTAGCTTTAGCCTATTCTGGTGGTTTGGATAGTCGTTTTCTGGCGCATGCGGCACAACAAGCGCATTGCGATATAATTTTATATCATGCTACTGGCCCTCATATTCCCCAAGAAGAAAGTGACTTTGCTTTGTCCTGGGCTGAGCAGCAAAGTATGGCGCTGCATGTTTTTGTAGTGGATGTTTGCCAGCTGGAGCAGGTATGCAATAACAACAAAAAACGCTGTTATTATTGTAAAAAACATCTACTTGCTTTATTTACGAAAAAAGCAGCAAGTCAAGGGTGCCGTGTGTGCGATGGCACCAATGCCGATGATATGCAGGCTTATCGTCCGGGTTTGCAAGCCTTGCAAGAGGAAAACATCCTCTCTCCTTTAGCAGCTTGCGGTTTGCATAAAAAACATATTCGCGCCTTAGCCAAAAGCACAGGGCTGTCCTGGCCAGAACAAAAAGCGCGTCCGTGTTTATTAACACGTTTTGCCTATGATATGCCTGTAAGCTCTGCCATGCTCACCCGCGTTGCCCATGCAGAACGCGCCCTTGCGCGCGCAGGTCTTGAGGATTTTCGCTTACGCCTTACCCCTGCGCCTGTGTTGCAAACCGTAGCACATCAGGTGGATGAAGCGGTTTTGCATGCTCTTTTAGCCGAGTACGGTTTTGCCTCTGTACAGATACACGTAGAAGAGTGTATTAGCGGTTTTTTTGATAAAACCACATCCCTTATATAATACTGCTTTCTACCGCAAAAAATTATATATTTTCCTAACTCCAATTTAACACCTTGTAGTTATAGCCTTTTTATAAATATTGCATATCTATGCTTTGTCGCAACGCTCTTCGCAATGCCTTTCGTTACAAACTTAAAGTCATGACGAAGAAGTTCGAAAAACGGAAGTGACAAAACAATTCATGCCTTTACAAGTCAGAAAGTTGTATTGATACTATAAAATTTTTGGAGAAAAGAGTATTGGGGCATTGTTCAAAGGCCTTGCTAACACCTGTATTAAGACTTCTGCACAGTTCATTGTGCGGAGTCTTATGGAGCGTTGACAGCAGTCAATGCGACCGATAAATCAAGAGTAGGCGCAATTTACTTGCGCCGTTAAGCGATTGATTTTCGTGCCTTTTAGTCCTGCACTATAAATTTTTTGTTTTGAAAACTTTTTTACAATTTTCACAAAACTATACTGAAAAAGTAATTGTGCAGAACTCTTATATTATGTCAATTTCCCTAAGCCCGTATTCACTGCCTTTGCATCAGATAATGCCGATTTTGTCCCAGCCACAAAGGGCGAAATAGATTGCGCCTTGCTGGCATACATGTTGGAAGCGCTTTGACTTTGGGCTGCGCTATTACGGTAATTCCACGCCTCTACCTGCTTATCATAATCTTGCCAAGCGCCTTGTTCTTTAATGTGGAAGGCGTCTATTTCGCCACGCTCCACCGTATCCAAATTAGTATCAAGAGTGGACCCCATATCTACCGTAGCCCCTCCTGCCGCCTGCGCTGCGCGTTGCTTACCCACTAGTAGCGATGCCTCTTGGCGTTGTTTAAGGCTTTCTTCATAGCTTTGTTGTTTTATAGCTCGTCCTTCCTCTTCAGCCATTTGAGCCTGCTGCTCCGCCACAACGGCATTGTACTGGGCCATATCAGATTGATATTCTGCTTGAGCCTTTTGACTTTGACTTTGCTGCACAGCACTGTAGGCCCCCATACCTGCCGACGCCAATGCTGTAACCACACCAATAATAGTTGAAGTTGCCG
>CAYJHX010000078.1:0-7924 GCA_964369395.1 uncultured Desulfovibrionaceae bacterium | reverse complement strand
TGATCAGACATGCTGCCTCACTTCTCAATCTATTATTTTATACTAAATTTTTTTGCTTTAGGAGATTTTTCTGGGGGAAAACCTTTTGAAAAAAGGTTCTTCCCCCAGACCCCTTTCCAAAAACTTTTACATCAAAAAACAAACCTGATGCAGTAGAAATTACTTAATTATAACGCGTTTTGAAAGGGTGGGGGTGCGGGTAAGAGAAAACTTTTTGGCGTTAGAAAAAGTTTTCCCTTACCCACAAAAATACTCCAATCAAATTATTAAATATCTAAATCCTGCACGCTTAACGCATTACGTTCAATAAATTCGCGTCGGGGTTCTACCCTATCGCCCATGAGCTTTTCAAAGGTATCGGAGGCTTCTTCGGCATCATCTACCGTTACTTGTAGCAAAATACGATTTTCAGGGTTCATGGTGGTTACCCACAATTGTTCGGGGTTCATTTCACCCAAACCTTTATAACGCTGAATATGTATGCCTTTACGGGCATTATCTAGCGTAGCTTGAAAAAGGCTAAATATATCATCATATTCTTCTTTTTCGCCTTTTATATCAATACTAAAGCCGTTAATACCATAATCGGCACGAATGGTATTAAAAGCATTGTAGGCTTGTTTGTATAAACGTGAAGAAAAGAATTCAGTACCGCGACGTACTCTATGTTGATTGCTATCCTCAAAGGTAATGAAAACGCGCTCATCTCCATCTAATTGCAATTCTTTATCCAGCGTTAAGGTGTAGCCTTTTTCTGTAAACCAATCTAAGATATTAGCATCAATACCTGCATTGATTTCTTCAGCTACAAAAACTTTTTCGTATTCCAAAAGCGCCATAAACAAATCACGATTAATACCGCTATTTTCAGCATCGCGTACTTTACGTTGCACATTTTCAATATCTTGCATAAGTACAATAAGCTCTTTTCCACCTAAAGAAGGTTGCAAAGGTGTAGTTATGCTAGCATCTTCAGAAATACGCTCCAAAAGAAAAGTATTGAGCTCTGCATCATCTTTAATAAATTTTTCCATGCGCGAATTATGGGCACGATACAAAGGCGGCTGCGCAATATACAGATAACCATTATCAATGAGTTCTTGATATTGCCGAAAGAAAAAGGTGAGAAGCAAAGTACGAATGTGTGCCCCGTCCACGTCGGCGTCGGTCATAATAACAATTTTATGATAACGTAACTTATTTAAATCAATATCATCTTTTCCAATACCCACACCCATGGCCGTAATAAGCGCTTTAACTTCTTTATTGGCAAGCATCTTATCAAAACGGGTACGTTCGGTATTTAAAATCTTTCCGCGCAGAGGTAAAATAGCTTGGTTGTTGGGGTTACGACCTTGCTTTGCCGAGCCTCCGGCGGAGTCACCTTCCACTATGAATATTTCAGAAATGGCAGGGTCTTTACTTTGACAATCGGCCAATTTTCCGGGAAGAGCGTTATCAGAAAGAACACCTTTACGCCGTACCAATTCTTTAGCTCGCCGCGCGGCATCACGCGCTCTGGCTGCATCTACAGCTTTATCAATGATAAGACGAATATCTTTCGGATTTTCTTCAAAATATTCTGTAAGCTTATCATATACAAGTCCGGAAACAATGCCGGCTACTTCGCTATTACCAAGTTTCGTCTTGGTTTGGCCTTCAAATTGCGGATCCGGTAACTTAACACTGATAACAGCGGTAAGACCTTCACGCACATCGTCACCGGAAAGGCTCGTTCCTTTAAGTTTTTTTACAATATCGGCCTGATTTTTAATATATCCATTGATGGCACGGGTAAGGGCTGTACGAAAGCCCATAAGGTGCGTACCACCTTCTTTAGTACGAATATTATTAGCAAAAGTAAGCACATTTTCTTTGTAGGTGGCATTATATTGCATGGCTAATTCCACAGATATATTATTATTCATACCATCACAATCAATAATGCTATGAATACCATTTTCTCCGGAATTTAAATCCTTCACAAATTGTACTATGCCACCATCGGCGCGGAAAATATGTTTTTCTTCCGTGCGCTCATCAATGCATTCTATTTCAAGACCTTTATTTAAATAGGTCAATTCTTCAAAACGCTTACGCAACACATCATAAGAAAATTCTGAAACTTCAAAAATTTCCTCATCAGGTTTAAAACGTATGGTGGTGCCGCGTTGACTGGTGCTGCCCTCATTTTGCAATTCATCTAAGGGAATGCCACGACTATAATGCTGCTTATAGCGAGCACCATCGCGGCATACAGTCACAGTCAAACTTTCAGAAAGGGCGTTCACACAAGATACACCAACCCCGTGTAAACCGCCGGACACTTTGTAGGTATCGTTGTCAAACTTACCACCGGCGTGCAACACTGTCAGTACTACCTGTACTGCGGGAATACCTTCTTCGGGGTGTATACCCACAGGAATACCCCGCCCATTGTCGCGCACAGAAACACTGTTATCAATATGTAAAATCACTTGAATATGCGTACAAAAGCCAGCCATGGCCTCGTCAATGGAGTTATCCACAACTTCGTATACTAAGTGATGCAAACCACGGGTATCGGTAGAACCGATATACATGGCAGGCCGTTTGCGAACAGCCTCCAAACCCTTCATAATGGTAATGGAGTCTTCGCCGTAACTACTTTTTGGCGGATTGAGGCTTTCTGTACTCATATTTATACATTTTCCTCGCTATAATAAGCGGTATTCCCCACTTTCATGGGCATAATAATAATTAAATAGTCAACATCGTCTTTTCCTTGAATGGCACAAGGCCCTTCGTCACTGGTAAAACGCATGTTGAGTTCTGTTGATTGAAAATGCCCCATAATATCCATTAATTCTTTACTGGGGAAAGCAATTTTTCTAATACTTCCGGAATATTGCACTTCAATATTTTCCACAGCCGAGCCCACATCTTGCCCATGCACAGAAAGAGTAGCTTCACTTTCACCTATATCAAAATTGGTAAAACGAATATTTTTCGTATTAAAAATACTTAAGCGACCCAAAGCCTCAGCGCATTCTTTACGTTTAATTTTTAACGTATTGGCGCTGTCACGTACTTTTTCAAGGAAGGTGCTATAATCGGGATAATTATAGGTGACTCGCGGCAAACTGAGAGTTTCGCCTTTCAATGTGCGCACATAAAACCGTTTATCGGTAATGTTAAATTCGATTTCTTCTGCGGTGAGCCATTTCTTTAATTCTTGCAGATATTTCTTCTGCAATAAAATGCCCTCTTCAGGCAATAGCTTAAAAAGATCGTCATTATTAAAAGAAACCAAAGCAAATTGATGCCCATTTAAACCACACACTTCGATATAATTATCACCATTTTCTTTTGGTATGGGTTTCATGTAAAGGCAGGCAATGGCATCCATGGTATCATCATCACTGATACAAAAGGTTACTTTTTCCAAAAGATCTTGAAAAAAGTCTCCAGACCAAATAACAGCATTTTCAGCAGGAAAAGAAGAAAATTCTTGAAACCAGATAGAGTCATTGACGGGCAACTTATATTTCTTTTTCCCTTGCTCAATGAGTAATACATTGGATTCTTTATCTAAAGAAAGTTTAATTTTCCCTTCAGGTAATTGACGCATCAAATCTACAAAGGCTTTTCCTTGTACGCCCACAAGGCCATCTTCTTCCACAAAGGCTTGATACATGCCTTGAAACTCCATATTTACATCCGTGGCCAAAAAGGAAACATTCTCTCCTGCTGCCTTTATCCAAATGGAACGTAAATATGCAGCGCCAGCACGTTGAGGAAGAATGTTTGACGCTTTTTGCAATCCTTCGATGACATGTCCTTTTTCAATAATTATTTTCATAATAATCCTGTAGAAGAAAATAGAGGGTTGAAATTTGTTACTAACAAGCCTACTAAGTTTATTTTATTTACTTTTTTTTGCACATCTCTGCACACATTGCAGTAACAGTAACAAGAGATTGTGCACATTTAAAGGGTCATTACAAAGCCATGCATTTTTTGCGTAAGTCTGTTACCATTTGTTGCATATTTTTGTTCGTATCTGTTAATTTCTTAATTTTTTTAATAGCATAGATAACAGTACTATGGTCTTTTCCGCCAAAAAACTTGCCAATGGCAGGATAAGACAATCCTAACAAATCGCGACATAAATACATGGCCACTTGTCGTGCATGCACTATGTCAGGTTGTCGTACATCGTTTAAGATATACTCTTCGTTCATTTCAAAATATTGCGCAATAAAGGACAAAATATCTTGAGCAGATAAATTTCTTTCTTCTTCACCTGTGGACGTCAAAATATTCTTGATGTCGCTGGACTGTAGCCCTTTGGAAGAATGTATGGCATAGGCTTGAATTTTGAGAAGTATGCCATTTAAAATAGAAATATTTGCACAACGCTGAGCTAAAAATAACATGTCTTCTTTGTGTAGCTTTATGCCGTGAACGCGGCAATATTTAACCACATAACGCATCCGCACATCGATATCAGAATTTTTTATCTGTACCAAAAGACCAGCATTTAAACGCGCTCGTAAAGCCTCACTCCATGTTTTTTGTTCGTTGGGGCCTGTGGTGCTGGTAAAGATGAGCAATTTTTTATGGCTAGTGCATAATTCCACAAAAAAAATAAATTCTTCCTGTAAATAGAGCAATTCTTGGCTGCTTTGTAAGTGATCCCATAAAAAAATATCTTTTTTTTCAAAAAATCCTTTAGCACCATGCAAAGTTAATTCTTGGCAATAATCTTCCGTTCGACCAAAAAATAAACGCTGCTCTTGTAAATAATTTTGACAGATGCTCTCTTTAATACATTGTAAAATATGTGTTTTTCCTGTGCTACTTTTCCCGTAAAAAAAGATAGGAGTGTATTTTCCGGCAAAGGGGTTGCGCGCTACTTCTTTTGCCACAGTCAAAGGAAACTTATTTTTACTATTGTAAATAAATTCTTCAAAAAAATCTTTTTCTTTTGGTCCTTTATTAAAAAAAGAGGAGGGAAAAATCTTTTGCTTTGGCTCTTCATACACAATGTGAGGATAAGAGGTATGATTTTTTTGAAAAACTGTTTTCGCTGCGTGCTCAAAGACATTTTTATTTGTGCCTTCAAACCAAGTTTTAAAAAATCTGTGCGGAAAAATTATAGTTAACGTGTTTTGTTTCTCATCATATCGAAAAGAAAGCGACGAAAACCAACCATCCACATGAAGAGAAGGGTATGTGATAGATAACTCTTCTTGTAGTAATGATTTAAAATAACTTGTTTTATCCATAATATAGCAAAAATACCGTAGTAGAGCGCGTTTGCAAAGAATTTATATAGCAAAATTTTAGTACTTTAACAAGTCTATTTTCTTATATTTAAATTTATTATTTTAATGACTTATAAGTACGATTTTGAGAAATGTTGAGAGGAAAAAAGTTTTTTTATCTTACAAAACTAGACAATATAAAGCTATACCAGTACACTGCCCCAAAATGGTATATGGGCTACCTGCAAGACATTACGTGCAGATGGTTTTATTAAATGACAAATATCTTTTTTATCTTTTATTTTGGCACTTAAGGGATAAATTTTTTTTAAAAATTAGGATGTGAAATGTTGCGTAATATACTTTTTGTTGTGGCAGGATTGGTTATTTTTGTATGTGGGGCCATTATGGGGCCAAAAATATGGGAAAATATGCAAAATTCTGTACCACAAGTTTCTTCCGAAAAAAAAGTGGCGGAAAATACTTTAATAAATCCTGAAGAAAAAAATGTTTCACCCGCCTCTCCTGTTTCTTCCGCACAATCTGATACAAACAAAGCTTCTTCTGTTTCTTCAGATGCTAATGAAAAAACAAATACAGAAAATCCAGTTGATGCTGAAACATTAGCTGATGCTGAAAAAACAGATCCGACCAAAGAAGAAAATGAAGAAAAAAATCCTCTTGCTCCAGAACTTTCTGCGGCTAAAGAGGAAGATGGTGAAAACAAAAGTGATGCATTGGATTCACAAAAAAAAGAAGAAGCATCAGTAGCAACTCAAGAAGTTGTTGTTAAAAAATCCATCGAAAAAGGTGATACTCTTTCAGAACTTTTTAAACAATACACCGACGAAAAATCGGCTCATGTGCTGATTGGTGCCATAACAAAAGTACATAAGGCTACAAGTTTTTTAGTGGGTCATCGCTATACAGTGGTGCATAATACAGAAAAAAATACTATTGATCGTTTTGAATACGAAATAAACGATACCGATACGCTTCTTGTAGATAATACCGGAGAAACAGCGGATGTTTCCATCAAAAAAATTGTTTTTGATAAAAAACTTGCTTTCATTAAGGGGGTCATCAAAGAAAATCCCTATAACACCATTAAAGAGCTTAACGAAGACCCAGATAGACTTTCTTATACGCTGATGAGTATGTTTAAATGGGATATCGATTTTAACTCTGAAGTACAACCGGGAGACTCTTTTTCTGTATTAGTAGAAAAATTGTATCATGAAGGCGAGTTTAAAGGATATGGTCGTAGTATTGGTGGTACTTTTACAAATAAAAACAAAACAATAGAAAGCTTTTTGTATTATGATGCCAATAAAAATGAGAAGCATTATAATGCTAAAGGCGAAAATATGCAGCGTTTTTTGTTACGCAGTCCTTTAGATGTTATTCGCGTTACTTCTGGTTTTTCTTACAGACGTAGGCATCCCGTATACGGCACCTATAGACCGCATTTGGGTTTAGATTATGGAGCCCCTTCTGGTACCCGAATTTTTGCCATTGCTGACGGTGTGGTAACGTATGTAGGCTGGCGTGGCGGCTTTGGTAAGCATATTACCATTAAGCACGCTACAGGCTTAGAATCCATGTATTCGCATTTACGGGGCTATGCTAGAGGTATACGTAGAGGCGCCAAGGTAAAACAAGGTAAGGTTATCGGATATGTGGGTAGCACCGGTGTGTCTACGGGCCCGCATTTAGATTTTAGATTGAAGCAAAACGGCAAATATATTAACCCACATAATACAAAAATGAACCGGCGCGCTGCTTCTGTAAGTAAAGTACATAAACAAGGGTATGAAGAGCGGAAAAAGCTTATTCGTGAATTTATGGACGGTACGCGTTCACTGGAAAGTTATGATCCAAAAATGGTGGATGTGCCCGGTAAAAATTCTTAATAATACATATTAATTGCAAAAACGTCCTTATGTTAAAAAACATAAGGGCGTTTTTTATTTGTGTAATTATGAAATAAAGTAGCGTTTACTACAAACGGTAGGGAGGTATTTTGTTATGGGATAATTTTGTAATGTGGCGCGTTTTGAAGGGTTGGGGAGTATTTGAGAGGGGAATTTTTTGGCATAAGCACTTGTCCCTTTAGGGGAAAGTTTTCCTTTCCCCCTCTCAATAGAACAAAATAATTTAAAAAAACTAATGCCCTGCAATGCTGTATTTTTTTAATTTATATTGCAATAAACTTTTAGAGATACCCAGCAATTCTGCGGCTTTTACTTGTACAAATTCGGTTCGCACTAAGGCTCGACGTATAAGGGCGGCTTCAATTTTTTCCAAGGTATCGCCTAAATCTAGCTGTACCGGCAATAAATCTACAGCACTTTTGTATTGTGCTTCTTCGTCGCGAATTTCCGGTGGTAGATTTTCCACATCAATGTTTTCTGCTTGCACAAGTACAGTGCAGCGTTCTACGATATTTTGTAATTGACGAATATTTCCTGGCCATTCATAGGCCATAAGATAGTTTAAGGCTCCAGAATTAAATATTTTAGGATTTAACTCATTTTCTGCGGCAAAGGCAGCGGCAAAATGGGCTACAAGGAGAGGAATATCTTCACGTCTTTCGCGTAAAGGGGGCAGATGAATTTCTACTACATTGAGTCTGTAGAAAAGGTCATCTCTAAATTGCCCAGAATCTACTAATT
>CAYJHX010000077.1:0-7931 GCA_964369395.1 uncultured Desulfovibrionaceae bacterium | reverse complement strand
GCTTGTGCCATGGCAGAAGCTTTAAAAAAGGCATCTTCAAGCTCTGCTTCATTAAAGATAGCAAAAATACCACGACCGCCACCGCCGCCTTCGGCTTTAAGCATGATAGGCAAGCCCATGTTTTTAATAAGCTCGCGTGCGGTTGGAATATCCACAGCCCCTTCTGAACCGGGTACCACAGGAATACCAAGCTTTTGCGCAATTTCTCGAGCCTGCACCTTATTGCCAAGACTATTCATAGCCTCAGCCGTAGCACCAATAAAAGTAATGCCTGCCTCTTCGCATTTTTTGGGGAATAATGAATCTTCAGAAGCAAAGCCCCAGCCTGGGTGAATACCCACGATACCCCGGCTTTTAGCCAAAGAAATAATCCTATCGATATCTAAATATGCACGAGGATCTTTGCCAAGCAATAACAGTTCTTGTGCCGTGGAGGCAGCAGGCGCAGTTTTGTCCACATCGGTAGCCGTCATCACGGCAGTAGCATCAAAACGTTCACGAATGGAACGGCAAATACGGCGTCCGGGAATACCACGGTTGGCCACTAAAATGGCTTTGCCACGCAAAAATTCTTGGACTTCTTCAAAACTTCTCATTTTCTGAGTACTCATACTGTGTATCCTTCCATGACCTTTCGCCTTAGAATTTAAGACGAAGACTTCCACTGGTATATAATTGAAATTGACCCTGACGCTCTATACAAATTTCGCCTAGCTTTCCAAGCCCTTGCAAAACACCTTGTATTGTTTCATGGCCATCATCCAGTTCAACATACTGCCCTTTCCACAACAAAACACTTTCGGCAACGTCCTTCCATGTTATTCCCTCGGGCAATTTTTTCTTGTACCAAAAATAAAGCCTACTTACAAGATGTAACCATAAACATTCCGCCGTTGGGTTTTCAGAAGAAAATTGACTATTATTTAAAAATGTTACACTATATTTACACGGGTCAATTTCCGGAAGACACCCCGCAGACAAGGCATGATTTTCTCGTAAAAATTTTGCATCGGGAGCTTCTTGCACATTTAAACCAATGCCCGCCATGAGCACGCCTTGCCTTTCTTCTAGTAAAACCCCCCCTACTTTATTGCTATTGTGCGCACCTTGAGTCGTAAAAACTAAATCATTCGGCCATTTTAGTTGCAAAAAACATCCTAAGGTCTGTAATGCTTGTATCAATAAAGCCGACAATGCCGGAGCTGCCGCCGTGCTTAGAAAAGCGCCCTCTAAGGGTAAGCGCAATGCCGCATACACATTGCCCACGGGGGAATGCCATGCGCGGCGTGTTTGCCCTCGTCCTTTATTTTGGCTCAATGCCAAAGCAGAAGCCCACACGGGAAAAGCATCTTCTGCTACCAAGGCCCAAGCATCATCTAAAACAGAACCCGTATGCCCCAAGGTAAACACGGGACCGGGAAGCCCCTCCCCCTGCCAAACATTTTCTTTTTGCAAAAAGCTTTTTTTTTCTACGCAAATATGCAACATTATCTCCATGCAATATTATCTTGTTGGTGGCGCTGTGCGTGATATTCTTATGGGGCGCATCCCCAAAGATGCCGATCTTGCCTTTGACGGTAGCTTGGAAGAGTTTTTTGCGGACTGCCCTACGGCACAAAAAGTAGGTAAAAGCGTGCACGTATACTTGGTAGATGGCAAAGAATATATGCCTTTATACGCACACACCATCACAGCAGATTTGTTGCATAGAGACCTTACCATCAATGCCGTAGCCTTAGATCAACAAGGTTGCATCCATGCGCACCCACTGGCATTTTTTGATATGCGCCACGGTTTTTTGCGCCCTGCCTCCGCAGAAGCCTTTTTTCAGGACGCTACCCGCATCTATCGATTAGCCCGCTTTGCCGCTACGTTTCCACAGTTTTCTGTGCATGAAGAGGCTCTGCAGCAAGCCTATGCTGTTGTCAAAACAAAAGCACACGCTCTTCTTCCTGCCGAAAGAGTAGGCAGAGAGTTTTTTAAAGCACTCTATGCAGAAAAGCCCTCTCTTTTCTTACAATGCTTACAAAAAATACAAGCACTACAACCGTGGTTTAAAGAATGCTGTACCGTACCCCCAAAAGATCTTCTTCATCTTGGGGCTTTGATGGACGGCATTCCTCCTTACTCTAGCAAACAAGATGAATACATGGGGGACATCGAAGATGTAGGATTGATACGTTTTTTATTGTGGGGGATGTTTTTTCAACACAGCCAACAAATCCCCCCAGCGCAACACCCTTTATATCAACTGGCTCTTCGCCTGCACTTACCTTTACATTTTGCCAAAAGTGCCGTGTTTTTTGCCAGCACCTGTGAACAAGCAAAGTATTTGATACAGCTCCCCTTGCCTACACAAATATATATTTTACGGCAAGCACATATTCTGGGCATAGCCCGTACTTATTGGCAAGCCATAGCCCATGTTTGTACTGCACAAGAAAAACAAATACAGGGGCAGAACATTGTATCCTACGCAACACAGGCTTTGCAATGTTTGCAACATGTGCATCTGCCACCAATATGGCAAAATAAAGGGGAGCTTTCGGGGAAAAAACTTTTAGAATTACAATGCGCCGCTTTACAACACTTTCATAACTCGCATAAAGTGCACATGTAAAGTATTATAAACATTCTAATCAATTAGATTTGTGCTAAGAACTCCTGCCCCAACTGTTCCATTTCTGTACACAAGGCAAACATCTCTTCCCCATGATCATAGCCTAAGATATGCCCTAAGCCATGCGCCAACAAACGCACCGTATGTTCGAGCGTCTCTTGTCCGTACAAGAGGCATTCCCTTTGCAACGTATCTACAGAAAGAGCTAAAATATCAGGACAATATTGTGCTGTTACAGCGGTAGGCGCCTGTTTGTTCTGCATATGTTGTTGTGCAGGAAAAGACAAGACATTGGTAGGACCAAAGCAATGCATATGAGCCATATTAAGCGCCGATATGCGTGCATCGCGCACAATATACAAATGCAGAGAAAAAGCATCTGCTACAGGCACATAAGGGCTTAACATATGTGTAAGCAAAGGTTTATATACAACAGTAGGAATAGGACAAAGCCACGCTACTTCATTAAAAACAGATACTTTTAGCATAGAGTCTGTTATCGAAAAAATCGGTTTCTAACATTTTTTTGGTTACATTCCATTGCTATCTTGATCTGCATTCCGCATCGTTTTCTTTTACATTGCCTTCATCGGTACCATAGGAGGACATGGCAGGCATTGGAGCAGTATTTTCCTTAACAGAATTCTTTTTTTCCTCTTTACTTGTAGGAACATGTTCTTTTGTAGCGGAAGCATCTTTTACCACAGCGCTTTCTTTAGCAGGTGCAGTGTCTTTTGCCCCGTTGTTTTCTTTCGTAACATCTTTAGTGTTTCCAACAGGGTACGCAATACGCTGGTGAAAAATACCCGTTAAGATACGCAGGAATTGTTCACTGATTTTATGCAAATCTTTAAATGTTAACGCTGATTCATCCAATTGTCCTTCAGAAAAAATACCTTTCACAATTTTATCGATATGTGTCTTTAAGCGTGCCGGAGTAGGATCTGTTAATGTACGACTTGAAGCTTCTACGGAGTCTGCCAACATAAGAATAGCTGCTTCTTTCGTTTGTGGACGAGGCCCTGCATAGCAATAATCAGATTCGCGCACATTTTCGCCCATATTCAAAGCTTTATGATAAAAATAGCTAATAAGGCGTGTGCCGTGGTGTTGGGCAATTAAAGCAGTAATTTCTTCACCAAGTTTGTGGCTTTCAGCCAACTCCGCCCCTTTTTTCACGTGTGAAGTAAGAATAAGAGCTGACATGGACGGCGCCAATTTATCATGCTTATTACGCCCACCAAATTGATTTTCGATAAAATAATCAGGATGGCTTAATTTACCCACATCGTGATATAAGGCCCCTACTTTACAAAGTAAAGAGTTGGCGCCAATGGCTTTAGCGGCTGCCTCCACCATATTAGCCACCACTAAAGAGTGATGGTATGTTCCCGGCATGGTCACCATCATGTCTTGCATAAGGGGATGCTCTAAGCTCATAAATTCCATCAAGCGAAAGCGCGTTGTATAGGAAAAGAGCATTTCTAATATGGGACTAAAAGCAAACAGAATAAGTACCGATGCAATGCTATTGCAAACAACCGCCACCATTTGCGGGAAATACTGCTCTAAGGGGCTTTGATTTATCAAGCATACTGCAAACCAAAAACACAGTTGCATCATGCTCAGCGGCAAAATGCTCCATACCACATCTTGGCGATTTTGGGTACGTGTCACCAGCAAGGTGGCTACCATGCCTCCAAGGAAATAATAGAAAAATAAAGCTATACCACCTTTAAACATAATGGTGGTAAATAAGGCCAAAAGCAAGCCAATGGTACAATACCGACGCGCAGCAAAAACCATGGCCACAATACCCACAAGCCCAGCTACAGGAAAACCATACGCCAGCAAAGAAACATTGGAAGAGTCGCCACTATCTACAGCAAGAATGTACACCAGCTTAGCCGCAAGGGTACACCCCACTAATAAGAACGCGATAAATAAAAAGTCTTTATTACGCAAGGGCGTTCCGGCTTTACCACTGGGTGCCATAACAAGCCCAGCACTGATAAGAAAGCTTAAAATGAAAAGACCAATGGAATAACGTAGTTGAATTAAGTCTTCGCCAGAATCATACAACGATTGCAATTTGGTTTGTTGCTCTCTGGTGACCATATCGCCTTTACGCACAATCACTTCGCCGCGATGCAAGCTATAGTACACAGGGTCTACATCTTGAATCACCGCTTCTGCTCTTTCATCGGTAAGAGTTTTATTAAAAGAAAGGGAAGACGGCATAAAAGCAGAAAGTAAAATAATAAGAGCGCGTTTTTCCAGCTCATCAAGAGCGGCGTCTGAACGAATTACCCCGCTCAATTGCACCAAGGTAGATTGTACATCGGGCAATGTGGATAAATCGTGACGAAAAATTTCTTCACCGGTCTCGGTTGTGTGAATAACAACCCCGCCTTCTCCCACACGTCCGGCGCGCACGTCACTGACAAGACCAGCATTCAGCCAGCGGCGTACCGCAGGAAAAAGATGCGCATCCAAATACTTTTGCAAAGTGGGGCTTGCCAACTGTTCTAAAACTTCTTCTGCAATTTCAGGCGTTAAAGCATTTTCTAATTCTTTAATGGCTACATATTCCGTGCCTAAATTTAGGCCATTGATTTCTCCAAGTATGGCATTGATTTTATTATAAAAATCTTCATATGCCGACAAAGACAAATCATAGACCAGAGGTTGTGCATTGCGCAACTGTTCTCGTCGAGCATTGGTGGCGAGCACATCTTCTACAAGTAACTCACGATTGGCCACCACATCAGCATCGGCCACGGTGCCCACTGTAAAGAGTCTTGGCGCAGTATCAAAATTTATGCCGGAAAATAACGATAAAAATAACAAAGCAACAATCATAACAACAAGGCCATAGCCCCATTGATGTTGTCTACGTAAAGTCCGTATAAGAGCCTGTAGGGAATTTTCGCTACTTCTTTTCTTCTTGGTAACTGTCATAAGCTGCTACAATGGCACTAACAAGATTATGTCGCACCACATCTTTTGCGGAAAAGGTATGAAATGCAATACCTTTCACATTTTTTAATACGGAAATAGCCTGCACAAGACCAGAGCGAGACTCTGCCCCGCCATCCCCCCAATGTGGGGGTAAATCGATTTGTGTGGTATCTCCTGTAATAACGGCCCGTGAACCAAAGCCCAAGCGCGTTAAAAACATTTTCATCTGTTCAGGGGTGGTATTTTGCGCTTCATCTAAAATAATAAAAGCATCGTTAAGCGTACGTCCGCGCATAAAAGCTAAGGGCGCCACCTCAATAATATTGGTTTCTAACATAGAAACCACTTTAGGCTGAGGAAGCATATCGTATAAAGCGTCGTACAGAGGACGCAAATAAGGATTCACCTTTTCGGCAAGGTCTCCCGGCAAAAAACCTAGGCGTTCCCCTGCTTCAACAGCAGGACGCGTAAGAATTATTTTTTTCACCCTTTGTTGAAAAAGCATAGAAAGTGCCATGGCCACGGCAAGATAGGTTTTTCCTGTACCTGCAGGTCCCAAAGCAAAAACCACTTCTTTAGACGTAAGAGCTTCGTAGTACGCTTTTTGCGCAAGATTTTTTGCAATGATGGTTTTTCTTGGCGCTGCCACAAACACCGTATCTTTATAAACACGGCTTAAAGACAGCTGCGGCTGCTTTTCAAGCATGGAATAAGCGGAGGTAACATCGTGATTGTCTAAGACTTTGCCCTCTTGTACATGCTCATAGAGCTGCACAAAAAGATTACAAAGTCTTTGCAGAACGTGTTGGTCGGACGTTTTTACCGTAACACTTGCCCCTCGAGAGCAAATATACGCCCCACTCACCTTTTCCAACGTTTCAAGGTGCGCATTGTGCGGGCCAAAAAGCGTGTTGGCAAGGTTTGGGTCGTCAAAGGCTACGGTTTCGCATAGCGCAGTATTATCTACCATGTTTCGTTTCTACTCCTTTTTTATAACCCTGTCCATTTTTTTCTCCACCTAGGCAAAAAGCTCTTTTGGCACTCCTTTTGCATAAAATGCATAAAACAACCTAAAATACAGATAGAGATATACTTTTATCTTATTACAATAACAAGATAATTTAAAAAACAACCTGTATTCTAATAGGAAAAAAATATCCTCACACTCTCCAAAAAAGGGGACAATTATGAGTATTTCAAGCATTGGCACAAGTGGCACCTCTTTATACAGCTATCAGTGGAATAACCAGCAACTACAGGGCTCTAGCACGACGAGTACCAGTAGTAGCACCAGCAGTACAAGTGCCTATACAAGCGGCACAAGTGCTGTTTCTTCCATGGTAGAACTTGCTACCTATGCTATGGAATCTATGGGCGTGGGAAGCAGTGAGAGAGTGACTTTTACCCAAATAGAAAAGTATAAAGAAGAGCTTGAAGAAAATTTCAGCAAAAACCTCAATGCCAGTATAGAACGCTTAAATATTAGCGAAAATGCGAGTTTTACAGTAAATTTAGCTACCGATGGCAGTATAGATATTGGCTCTAACCATGAAGACAGCGCAAAAATACAAGCCTATTTTGATACTTACCCAGAAATGGCCAATAATTTACGCAAGCAACTAGATGAGGCCGGCTTTGCAGGCGATGTGCAATTTTCCATAAGCGCCAATGGTGCCATATCTGGCGTCAATACCAGTCCTCAACCTGAAATAACTGACCTTCCAGAGAGCACTCTTGGTACAGATATACTCAGTGCTGTAAAAGAAAGTACGGGAACTACTGAAGAAGCTATTGAAATTCAACCATTTTCTCTTGTTATTAACAATGGTTCTTTGCAATTTGATGACAGTGGCGGCGAACACAAGCAAAGTACAGCCATCATTGAATATTTAGCAGGAGACCCTGCCCTAGCTCAAGAAATCCAAGCCGCCATTGATGCCAAAGGCATTACTGGCGAGGTTCGCATACACGTAAATTCTGAAGGAAAAGTCAGCGTAGAGCAAATAATTTCTAGTAATGCAGAAGAAGATGCGGCAAATAATGCCGACTTGCAAGAATTTCTTACAGACAGAAATGTGGGCCAAAGCATGAAGGACGGCCTTGCCAGCGTAGGTATTGACCCTAATATAGATTTTCGCCTTACCGTAGAAGATGGAAAGGTGGTGGTCAATAGTTCCCATCCTGATGCCATAAAAATACAAGCTCTTATTGACGCCGATGAGCAGCTTACCAAGGATTATTTACAAGTAGATGCCCTTGCTGGCCTTGATGCGGCACGCAAAGCCATGCAAGTAGACCCAAGCACCCTACGCAGCCGCATTCAAATGGAAAGTATGGTGGCTTGGTGGGC
>CAYJHX010000076.1:0-7958 GCA_964369395.1 uncultured Desulfovibrionaceae bacterium | reverse complement strand
ACTTTTGTTGTAATACCAAGTCATTGCGAGAAGCGTAGCGACGAAGCAATCCATGCCTTTGTAATTGTGCAGAGGTCTTAAATCATACACCACAAACAATGCAACAACTTAAAATTATTACTGTATAACAAAAAAAGCGGCCCACAAGGGCCGCCGTGAAAGTTATTTGGAAAGGGGGTCTGGGGGAAGACCTTTTTTCAAAAAGGTTTTCCCCCAGTAGATTTTGTAAAGACTCTGACTTTTTTAAAAAGTTTTTCCCCTCACTCAAAAGTATTCTCTTTAGTTTTCGTAGTACGAGCGTAACACCTGACTACGTATGGGGTGACGCAGTTTACGCAGGGCTTTCGCTTCGATTTGACGAATACGTTCACGGGTTACGTTAAAGAGCTTGCCCACTTCTTCGAGGGTATGGTCACTCTTTTCGGCAATGCCAAAACGTTTACGTAAAACTTGCTCTTCTCTAGGCGTAAGGTCTGCCAAAACCGAGGCCAATTGCTCTGAAAGTTTCGTATTGATAACTTCTTCGGCAGGTGCCACAGCTTTTTTATCTTCAATGAAATCACCAAGGCTGGAATCTTCTTCATCACCGATGGGAGTTTCTAAAGAAATGGGCTCTTTGGCAATTTTCAGCACTTTCTTTACCTTATCGACAGGGCATTCCATACGCTCAGCAATTTCTTCGGGCGTGGGGTCACGACCAAGTTCTTGCACAAGATAGCGGGATGTGCGGATAAGCTTGTTAATAGTTTCAATCATATGCACTGGAATACGAATGGTACGGGCTTGGTCGGCTATGGCACGGGTGATGGCTTGACGAATCCACCACGTGGCATAGGTAGAGAATTTATAGCCGCGTTGGTATTCGAATTTATCCACCGCTTTCATAAGGCCAATATTGCCTTCTTGAATAAGATCGAGGAATTGCAAACCGCGATTCGTATATTTTTTAGCGATGGAGACCACCAAACGTAAGTTTGAGCGAATCAATTCTTGCTTAGCACGCATGGCGTGAATATTGCCGCGTTTAATACGCCAAAGTACTTCTTCAAGATCTTGTACGTTGTGGCAGCATTTTTCTTGCAGTCGGCGCAGAATTTCAATTTTACCAATAATCATTTCTTTAAAGGAAAAAAGCTCATCTACGCTTAGGCGCAATTCTTTGGCGGCATCGGTGGGGCTTACCGTACGCTCTTCCATATTTTTAAAGAGTTCTTGTATTTCTGCCTGAGTACGCCCTGTGGAAAGAATATAAGCCGATAAATCGCGCTGACAATTGTGCATTTGGCGCACATAGTCTTCCACTGTTTCGATAATACGATCAATAAGAGTTTTTTCCAGCTTAATGTCACGCAGACGCACGACAATATCTTCTTTAAAACTCATAATCTCTTTTTGCACACCGGCCACGCGTCGTTCCAAAGTGCAGCAATCATCCAATTTGCTGTAAATTTTCTTCTTTTTGCGGAAAGTGGCTTTGATTTCATCCAAAAGCAAGATAACACGGGTGCGTTGATTCATTTCATCTTCGCTAGGATCATCTTCTTCAATGGTTTTTACTACATCTTTAAGCTTGATGCGGTTTAAACGTAAATCTTCTCCCACATTGATAAGCTCTTCTACGGCCACAGGCACTTCTACCAAGGCGTAAAGCACATCTTGCTCGCCCAATTCAATCTTTTTGGCAATAACCACTTCGCCATCGCGATCGAGCAAGGGCACAGCGCCCATTTCACGCAAATACATGCGCACGGGGTCAGTATTGCGCGAGGAATAGTCAATGGCTTCTTCTTCGTCAGTAAGGTCAAGGTTGCCTTCGCCCACCACCTCATCGTCGGGTTCGGTGGCATTAAGAGCCATTTTCTTGCCTTCTTTTTCTGAATCAACAATAGCAATATCATGCTGATCGAAGATGGTAATAACCTCTTCAAATTGTTGTTCAGAACTGCTCATTTCAGCAGGCAGGGCTTTGGCTACTTCGTCAAAAGTCAAATAGCCCATGGCTTTGCCCTTATCAATAAGGGTCTTAATCTGCTGTATATCCTTAAGATTGTTCATCAATCCTCCTCAGGGTTTCCTGCAACACACGAAGATAATCTAAATCGGCCTCAAAATCGCCAATATTTGCATTTTCACGCAAGGCGGCGCAGAGAGAAGTTTTTTGCAAAGTGGCTTGCAATTCTTCCAGTTCTTTTTCAAGGCCTAAGAGTTCTTTATCTCCGGCATCTCGAGGGGCGGCTTCGCCGGTACGACTTTGCACCCAAAATTTTTTCTCGCGTTCTGTAAGTTGAGAAAAAATTTCATCCTCATCGTACGCTTCAATTTTTTTCCATAATTGCCGCGCCACATCGCTGTTTAGAGCAAGATCCGCACCCAAATTTCGTAAATCTTGCAATCGATGTGGATAACGCACGGCATACATCATAATTTGTTTATCACGCATGGCTAAAGGGGTAAGCTTTCTTTCTTGTACCGGCCCACCGTTTTGCCCGTGAAATTCATAAGAATTTAAGGAAGTTGCCACACCATCTTCTGGCCTCTCTTGTCTTGGTGCAGTATTCCTCGATAAATTTTTTACAACATGCTGACGATTTTTTATAACCGTTTGGCGAAAAGCTTCTTCACCCAATTGCAAACCTGTGGCAAGCTTGCTCGTATAAGAGCTGATAAGCTCTGGAATTTCCACCTTTTGCAAAAAAGCTTTGGCCCAATCGACAGCTTCTTTTGGCGCCATATTTCGTAAGGTTTGTATGCAAAAAGCCAAGCCCTCGGGGGCATGTTTTTGCAGTATTTCAAAGGCCTCAACGCCCTGAGTGTGTAAGAGACTGTCTATATCTTCGCCCTCTGGCATAAGCACTACTGTGCATTTCAGGCCTCGAGCAAGCAGCATTTCGCACGAGCGTAACGCAGCTTTTCGGCCTGCTCTATCCCCATCAAAGAGCAAAACTATGGTGGACGTAAAGCCCGACAATCGTTTAATTTGTTCCGCTGTTAGTGCCGTACCCAGCACCCCCACAGCATGCGTATAGCCAAATTGGTGCAAGGTCAGTACATCCATATACCCTTCTGTTAAAAGCACACGTCCTTTAGCAGAAATAGTACTTCTGGCCTGCGCCAAGCCATACAGTTGGTCTCCCTTTTTGTAAATAAGAGAGTCGGAGCTGTTAATATATTTGGCTTCGTCTTCATCCCCTATAATACGTCCGCCAAAAGCAATAACTTGATTGGCTAAAGAGCGAATGGGAAATATAAGCCTGCCCCGAAAACGGTCATACCCTCGCCCTGTTTTGTCACTGCGTCCCAATAGTCCGGCTTCTATGGCGTCTTTTTCATGGAATCCAGACTTGTGCAATACATTAGCAAGGGCCTGCCAATCTTTTTTTGCCCAACCAAGGGAAAATTTTTCGATAATTTCTTGGCTAAGCTTGCGTCCCTGCATATATTGCCGGCACACTTCTCCGTCATTGCTGTTAAGATTAGTCACAAAATGCGATTCGGCAAGGGCATACATACGAAACATATTTTGCCGCGCCGATTGTTTACGCTTGGCATCATAGGCATTATTCCCTTGTGTTCCCCCTTGTGCATTTTGCCCAGATGTGCTGCCAGAGGCGTCGCCATACTGGCCTTTGGGCTTCCACACATCTAACACGATGCCCGCCTCAACGGCCAATTGTTCTAAGGTTTCGCCAAAGTCAAGCCCGTTAATGCGCCCGTAAAATTCAAAAATATCACCAGAGGCCTGACAACCAAAACAATAAAATAAGCCTTCCTCCTCATTGACAGAAAACGAAGGTTTTGTTTCCTGATGAAAAGGACAGGGAGCCGCCCAACGCGGGCCATTGCGCTTTAAATCCACATAGCGGCGTACAACATCAACGATATTGATTCGATTTTTTATGTGGCGAATGGCATCTTTACGTTGCATAAGGCACCTTAGTTTTTGAAAAATTCTTTTTACGTATACAACATCCTGTTATCGCAAATACACTATGGTCATGCCATCGCCGCCGCGGTCTTCCGGTGCCAAGGCAAAGCTTTCAATGCCCGGGAAGGAACGCAAGAAGTTATGCACTTCTTTGCGCAAGACGCCCGTACCGCGTCCATGGATAATCTCCACGCTTTCGCGGCTATTTAAAATGGCCTTATCTAAAAAGTTTTCCAACTGCCCTAGCGCCACATCGGCCCTTTGGCCGCGCATATCAAGAGACAAAAGCGGCCCAAGAGGCGCCACATTACTCAGTACGCCGCCGCGTTTTACACTTGTATCAATGGATATTTTTTCAGGTTGATTTTCAGCGCCCGTGCCTAAATCTTTCATATCAGCCCACAGGGTTACACCGCCCATATCCAACTGCACACGTTTTTTGCGCGTATCAATTTCACACACTTTACCTTTTTTTCCAAAGGCTTTATGTAAAATTTCAGAACCGATGCGCAAAGAATCCACCACCAAAGCAGGCTTTTTTTCTTGAGCTACAGCGCCCCCGTCGGCAATTTCAGCCCGTAAGGCCGACATATTTTTTAAAGCTTGTTTATGAGTGACTTTTCCTGTTTTCCACGCTTGCATCAACTCACTGGCTTTGGTGCGTACTTCATCATACAATGCGCTGCGTTCCCGCTCAAAACGTTCTTGCAATTTTTGTTGCTTTTGCTGTTGTTCTTTTTGTTCACGTTTAAGGGTACGAATTTCTTCTTCGCGTTGTACAGCAAGCACATTTAAGCGCTCAATAAGGGCGCTGGTATCCTCGCCATCCATCAGTAAATATTGCTCTGCTCTGCGCAAAATACTTTCGGGCAAGCCGTGTTCTTTGGCCACATCTAAGGCCTGACTGGCACCCACTTGATCATAGGCCAAACGGAAAAGCGGACGCTTGGTGCTAGGGTCAAACAATACCGAAGCTGCGCGGGCTTTTTCTCGAGTCAGTGCATAGGTTTTTAAAGCCGGAAAGTGTGTGGCCGCCATGACAGTAGCGTCTTTATCTAACAGGCCATCTAGCACCGCTTGCGCCAGCGCTGCCCCTTGAGCCGGGTCTGTGCCGGCACCAAATTCATCAAGAAGCACAAGACATGCGCTGTTGGCCTCTTCCCAAGCCTCGGTCAATTGACGAATTTGTCCTGTAAAAGTAGACACATGGTCTTCGAGACTTTGCGCATCACCAATGAAAGCATAAATATGCGTCCAAGCAGGCAAGCGCGCCCCTGCTCCCACAGGCACAGGAAAGCCGCATAAAGCCATAAGAGCAATTAAGCCAAGGGTTTTTAAGCACACAGTTTTACCGCCAGCATTACCGCCAGAAATAACCAAGCCTCTTTCGCCCTTATTCAATAAAATATCAATAGGTTGTGCATTGCCTGCCAAAGCAAGTAAGGGATGGCGCGCTTCGGGTAAATACACATCGCTGTCTGAAGATTCCAATTGTACCGTATGGCAAATATAATCAGGGACAGCCTTCTTTTTGAAACTTGAGCTGCCAAAAGCAGTGCGCGCTACAGGGGCAACCGACATATCATCGGCCAGTTTTTCCAGCGCCATAAGCACATCCAAACGCGACAGCAAATGAATGGCATTATCCACCAAGGGCAGAGCTTCACGCACAAGAGCTGTCAAATATTCTAAAATTTTGCGCTCTTCTTCTCGCTCTTGACGTTTTAAATCTTGCAGATTGTTATTGACTTCCACCAAGAACATGGGTTCAAAATAGCACGTTTCCCCTGTCTGTGACCAATCATGGATGATACCTTGTAAGCGCCCCTTGAAATTAGACTTTAAAGGCAATACATAGCGGTCAGAAGCTAATGTCATAAAACTGTCTTGCATATAGTGCAAAATATTATATTCGTTAGCAAAGTCTTTTACACGGCGCAAACAATTTTGGTGCAAGCGGCGCAGTTCGGTGCGCACAAGCAAAAGCTCCGGTGAGCTTTCATCGCGAATATTGCCATCGTCATTGAGACAACGGCGCAAAGCTTGAGTTAGGGCTTCCGGTAAGGGGCAGGCCTCCACCAAGGCCAACAAACGAGGGCAAGAAAAGGAAGAATTCGTTGCATCTGCAACGGCATGCACGGAAATATGCACTTGTTGCGCCATACGTAGCACTTCACGCAATGTCCATAAGGCATCGGTATCAAGCAAAGCATGCGGAGCACGCAAATACGGAGCAATGCCCGACACGTCGGGAAAGGCTGTCATGCGAAAGGCTTTTTTATCACTACCTTGAGCGGCAGAGCTGGCAATTCCCGCCCATGAGCGGCATTCTTCGTACAGCTTAGCCGCTTCCATGGCTTCATGGGAGCTGGCAAACGGACGCAGAGCCAAAGCAGCCCCCCTTCCCGAAAAAGAGAAGCATTTTTGTGCAAGGTGTTCAAGAACCTTGTCAAACTCAAGTGCGGTAAATGTTCGTGCCGAAATCATAAAGTTTTTTCAATAGAGTTATGAGGCTGGAGTTAATTTTGTACGTACCATTTCTGACAACACCTTACCATCCACGCGCCCTTTATAGGCCGATGTAATCAGCCCCATGACCTTGCCCATATCCTTCGGGCTTTGAGCGCCAGTATCAGCAATGGTTTTTTCGATCACTTCAGACAATTCTTCTGCTGTCAAAGGTTGGGGTAAATATATCTGCAAAATTTTTAATTCTGCAGCTTCTTTTTCTGCCAAATCAGGCCGATTTGCGTCGTTAAATTGCACTATAGAATCTTGACGCTGCTTGGCTTGACGCAAAATCACGTCCATCATTTCAGCATCATCAAGGCTTCCTTGGGTACGCTTTAGCTCTACCAGCATATTTTTAGCGGCAGTTTTGAGCAGACGCAACACATCAAGCGTCAATTGTTCTTTAGCTTTATAGGCGGTAATATAATCTTTTTCGATACGTTCAGAGAGGGTCATGATGCGGCCTTTGGGGGGTTAAACAATAGGAAAAACGGGGAACTCGTAGACGAATCCCCCGCAGGTTTTTATGACTGCGTGTTAAATAAATAACAACGTTTTTTTAAAAGTCACTAGCCCATGTTCATTTTTCTGATTTTTTTCATCAGGCGCTTTCTAGCAGCGGCCTTTTTCTTCTTACGCATGACGCTAGGCTTTTCGTAATGTTGACGCTTCTTCATTTCAGAAAGAACGCCAGCCTTTTCTACTTGCTTTTTAAAGCGACGCAGAGCGATATCGAAGTTATAATCATCTTCGTTAAGGAATACTCCTGGCAAGGAAATCACCCCCTCTTGCAAAAATCGAAAGCTGACTCTATAGGGGCTTTTCAAAAAAAGCAAGTGTTTTTTGTAGGGCGCCTAAAATATGTGTCCTTGATTGTATGAAATAGAGCGCTTATTTTTTTGCCGTATTTTCGTCAACAAACAGGTATTCTACTTCTACAGCATAGCTGAACGAGTACTTGCTTGCCTGAAAGGGCTTTGTTTGCACGGTATACTCTATAAAGTTTCCTTCCTTAGAGTTTTCCACAAAAGCCGTGCCCACAAAAGTACCGCCTTCTTTTTGGGCAAAAGTTTTTGGCGTGATCGTCCCTAATTCTCCTAACACTTCTATCGATCGGGCTTCCACATGTTCTTGTATAAAGTTCACTTTTAAGACAAGTATCATAAAGAATATCAGACATAGAGTTAACATGAGGGAGATTTCTTTGCGTATTTTGTACAAGAAGGTATTATTTGTATACACAATGAAGAATGCAGAGATGAAAAACAGTGCCCACGAGCCTACAAAAATAGAGATGAAAAATTTCAGCGCAGGCAAGGTATATATGGTCGCGAAAAACATATCCACATTAGGAGGATTAAGGGCTAAATATATTCCAAAAAAGACAGGAAACGAAGCCACCATATACATAATAGTTCGTTTGGTGAACATGTGCTGTTTTAGATTTGTTTTATCTTGCACCTCTGTTTTCATGGCAGCTATGGTCAATCGCAACATCTGTGCAAAAGTTCTTTTCATGTGT
>CAYJHX010000075.1:0-8013 GCA_964369395.1 uncultured Desulfovibrionaceae bacterium | reverse complement strand
TGAAGCGTAGCGAAATTGATGTACGTGAGAGAGGAATATAAGCAGTAAAATGCCCTCATAACAGCCTAAAAAATGTATAAAAACAAAAAACTATTTTTTACACATCTAGCACTACACAATATCTCAAGGCATGTCTGTTTATACTCCTCTCGAATCATTTACATCGATGAAGCACAGCCAAATTGATGTATGAGAGAGGAGTATAAGCAGTAAAAAGCCCCCATGATAATCAATTAAATCGTTACAGGCAATTCCTTCACCAAAAGTTGCACAATCTTTTCTCTTTCTTTATCGGCTTCACTGTCCTTCATGGTGCGTTCCCCATGCCTAAAAGTTAAGCGGAAAGTAAGATTACGTTCTTGCGCATGAGGTTCAAAGGAATCAATAAGACGCACATCTTCCAGCAAAGGAGCCTTAGCCTTACCGATGCATGCTTTAATGGCGTCAATGGTGACGGTGCCGTCGGTTATGACTGTAACGTCACGACGCACAGGCGGATAGATAGGCAAGGAAGTAAAACTAATAGCGGCTGCGTCTACCAAAGCACGCAAAACTTCTAGATTCAATTCTGCCAACCACACATCTTTTTTGGCATGATAGGCTTCAGCCATGGCAGGTTTAACACGTCCCATGAAACCAAGCACTTGCCCTTGCACAGTAATGCGTACAGCAGGCAACATATACGCATGCCCTTCTTCTAAGGTGTAGGACGCGGTGCCCACATGCAAAGAAGTGAGCAAATGCTCCACAAGTCCTTTAATATCACTATAATCCGCTTCAGCGTCCACTTGGGGCCAAGAACCGTCAAAGCGTTGTCCATAGAGCATGAGCCCAAGACGTCCCTCTTCTTTGGCGGTGGTTTCGGAAGTGGCATCGGCAGTGAAAATATGCGCCAATTCAAAAATGCGAACTCCCATGGTGCCTTGAGCCAAATTATTACGCAAAGTATACAGTAAGCCCGGAGCCAAGGCCGTGCGCAACACGTCTTGTTCTGCCGAAAGAGGGTTGGCAATGGATACACGATTATCTGCGGGCAATTGCAAATGGTCTAAATCTTTATGCCCCACAAAGCTATAATTGACAGCTTCGTTTAACCCCAAACCGTAGGCCCAATGCTTAAGGCTTGACCAAAAATCGTACACACTTTGCGCTTTTCCGGCATCGTCCAAATGATGACGCACCACAGGCAATACAGGTTCAATATTATCAAGCCCATATACGCGCCCTACTTCTTCAATGAGGTCGGCTTCGCGCTCAATATCATGACGCCACGAAGGGCCAGACACCTGCCACTGGGCGGCATTACTATCGTCCACCGTACAACCAAGCCCCACAAGCACTTGCTTACAATAGGCCGCGTCAAGACTTAAGCCCAACAAATCATTAGAACGCTGTAAGCGGAAAGACATGGTAGGCGCTTGCCAAGGCGTGGGTTCTGCCTTGCATACCCCTTTACGCACAGTGCCCTTGGCAAATTGTGCCATAAGGTCGGCGGCTCTATCCATGGCGTAGGTATTGCCCACTTGATCCACACCGCGCTCATTGCGATAGGATGCTTCGCTGTGCAAGCCCAAACGGCGCGCTGTTTTACGCACAGCGGCAGCTTTAAACACGGCACTTTCGATGAACACGGCTTGAGATTCCGCCACGATTTCTGAATCAAGTCCACCCATGACGCCGGCCAAAGCCACAGGGCCCTCGCCGTCACGAATGGTAATATCTTGCCCCACGAGGGTACGTTCTTGACTATCTAAGGTAGTAAATTTTTCGCCTTCGGTGGCAGCGGCAACACTGATAACATTGCCACGGATTTTGTCTCTATCAAAAGCATGCAAAGGTTGGCCACATTCGAGCATCACGTAGTTGGTCACGTCCACCACATTGGAAATGGGGCGAATACCGCACGCTATCAAGCGATAACGAATATGCGCAGGCGAAGGGGCGATGGTCACATTTTCCACAATGCGCCCTTGATACAAAGGACACAGGGCTGCGTCGGGAATACGTACTTCTACGTCGTTGCTACAATCGGCGCCCTGCTCGTTTAATTGTACTGCAGGCATGGTCAAAGGCAAATTGTAGGCCAACGCTACTTCACGGGCAAGGCCCAACACCGAAGCACAATCAGCACGGTTAGGCGTGATGCTAATATCCAGCACTTCCCTATCCATATCGGCATAATCGACAAACTTAGTGCCTATGGGGGCATCTTCTGGCAAAACCATAATGCCACTGTGATCGTCGGAAAGACCTAATTCGCGTTCAGAACAAATCATGCCAAGGGAAGGTTGGCCGCGCAATTTGGCTTTTTTAATAACCAAACCACCGGGCATGGTGGTGCCCACAGTGGCCACAACGACTTTCTGCCCTGCCGCCACATTGGGAGCACCGCACACAATATCAAGCACAGCCTCAGCGCCCACATCCACCGTACATACCGAAAGTTTATCGGCTTCGGGATGCTTGCCACAAGTAAGCACCTGACCAATGACAAGGTCTGCTATGGCGTCAAAAGGACGCACAATTTCTTCCAATTCTAGACCCAACATGGTCAAACGCTGGCCCAATTCTTCGGCACTGCCCGTGAAAGGAACAAATTCACGCAGCCATTTCATACTTAAAAGCATAAGAGCAACCTTATTATATATTTAAAATATTTTGCAGGGGCTAAACCCTCAATATCTTCTTCTTGAACAGCCTGTAGGAAAATAATACCAATGATATTTCATCAAAAATTTTTTAAAACAGACTGTTAAAACTGCCAGCCGGCATCGGTTTCGGGCACGTCTGGCAACGGACGTTCTTTTACCTTAGTGGGTAACGAATCACGCAAGCGTGGCTTCTTCTTTTCTTCAATGATGGTTATGGGATTTCCATAGGCATCATACATACCCGACCCTATTTGTGGACCTGTGCGCATGGCATTTTCTGCTTGGCGCTGGGCATCTTCCATGGCCTTACTCCTTGCATTAGAGACGGCTAAACAAGGACTGCTAAAAGCCACCACCACTAAAAGAGCGCAAGCGCAAGGCAACACACAGAGTTTTTTACGCAAATTGTGACAAGAAACGTACATCATTTTCAAAAAACATCCGTAAATCGCCGATACCGTATTTAAGCATGGCAACACGTTCTACACCAAGCCCAAAGGCATAGCCGGTATATTCTTCACTGTCATACCCTACAGCTTCAAATACGGCGGGGTCGACCATCCCACAACCTAAAATTTCTACCCAGCCGGTACCTTTACACACACGGCAACCTTCGCCCTTTACATGCCCCTTGCCACCACAAATACAGCACGAAATATCTGCCTCAGCGGAAGGTTCAGTAAAAGGGAAAAAGCTGGGGCGAAAACGTACTTGGGTACTTTGCCCAAAAACGCCGCGCATAAAAGCCGTTAACGTGCCGCGCAGTTCTGCCATGCTGACTTTTTTATCTACCAGCAAGCCTTCCACTTGATGGAACATGGGGGTGTGCGTAATGTCTGAGTCGCGACGATATACCTTACCTGGGGCAATAACTGCCAAGGGAGGACGCTTGGCAAGCATGGAGCGTACCTGCACAGGAGAGGTGTGCGTGCGCATGATAATCTTATCTGCCACATAGAGCGTATCTTGCATATCTCTGGCGGGGTGCTCTGGCAAAAAGTTTAAGGCTTCAAAGTTATGATAATCGGTTTCCACTTCGGGGCCGGACATAATATCATAACCAAGTTTTTTAAATATATCGCAAATTTCTTCCATAACCAAGGTTACGGGATGCAAAGAACCTTGCCACGGCGCACGGCCCGGCATGGACACGTCAAAACGTGCTAAATTTTTGGCTTCGGCGGCCTGCTCTAATTGTGTTTTTTTGGCATCAAAAAGCGTATTGAGCGCTTCTTTCACTTCATTGGCTTTTTGACCGGCAACGGGACGCTGTGCGGCTTCAAGCTTAGGCAACTCTGCCATAATTTGCGCAACTTTGCCCTTACGACCTAAAAATTCAATGCGCAACGTTTCCAAATCGGCCAAAGCTTCCGCCGTGTTCAGGCCCTTTTCTAATTCAGGTACCAAAGCATCTAATGCTTCAAGAAGATTCATATTTTCCCTTTTTCTCTTAGGTCTTGCATGTTAGCAAACACTATTAAGCCATACTCTGCTTAATGCATAACAAGCCCTTTACCATACACCTATGATAAAGGGCTTGTTCGTTTCTCGTTATCCGAGCATACTATTGCTGTCTAAAGTACGCAGAAAATTACAGTGCGGCCTTAACCACATCCACAAGCTTAGCAAAATCTTCTTTAGAACGCACAGCCATATCGGCAAGTACTTTACGATTAAGCTCGATACCGGCTTTTTGCATGCCATGGATGAAACGGCTATAAGATAAACCGTGCTCACGCACACCAGCATTGATACGCAAAATCCACAACTTGCGGAATTCGCGTTTACGAAGCTTACGGCCTACAAAAGCATATTGTAAGGAACGTTCTACAGCCTCGCGAGCGGTACGGTACAAACGGCTACGGCCACCACGAAAGCCCTTGGCAAGGGCTAAATATTTCTTATGCCTACGATGTGAGGCAAGACCCCTCTTTACACGCATGGAATACCTCCAAAATCATCAGGCGAGGCGAGGATCATGCCAGCCTGACGTCTAAATGAAAAAAACAGTATGGGCGGAAGCACCATCAACGATGGTTTACAGCTCTTTACCCTATACTTACAAACACTTATTATACCTTTTTACATGCATAAAAAACGTGTAAAAGACAAGAAATCTAGTATACTAGACTTGCCTTTTCAACATTTTTTATACATAGGGCATCATGCGACGCACAGCCTTTTCGTTGGTAGCATCTACCAAAGTGGACTGGCCAAGACGCATTTTGCGCTTTGCATTTTTCTTGGTCAAAATGTGACGCAAGTTTTGACGACGACGCTTAAATTTGCCAGAGCCAGTTACTTCAAAGCGTTTGGCGGCAGAACGTCTAGTTTTAATTTTAGGCATGAAAAATCTCCTTAACAGCCTGTTAAAAGCAAAAATAGCTTTCTAGTGCAGGGCAATAGAGCGCATTTTGTCAAAGTTAGGGAATATCCCTTTCCTTTGCACAACCTTTAGACAGCAAGATACGGTTTCATAAAAAATATTTATGTGGGCAGTATCATCCCGAAATTTTTCGACAAAAAATCGCAAAAAAATTTCCTCTACGCTATTGTCTTTTAAACACGCGTAAAGAAGGCATAACTTGCCCTAAAATGCCCATAAAGGCAAGAGGCAAGTTATAAAAAAATTTCTTTAAGTACGTACCAACAGCCTACTAAACCTTAGGTTTAGGAATAAGCAGCATCTGTAAGGTACGCCCTTCGGCACGAGGTTCTTGGTCTACTTTGGCAATATCGGCAGTATCTTGTACCACACGTTCCAAAATAGAAAGCCCTCTATCCTTATGCACAATCTCACGTCCGCGGAAAAACACCGTCACCTTACAACGGTCGCCCGCTTCTAAGAAGCGACGAATATGGCGCACCTTGGTTTCATAGTCGTGATCATCAGTTTTGGGGCGCACTTTAATTTCTTTAATTTGCACCACAGTTTGGCGTTTTTTGGCTTCTTGTTTCTTTTTTTGTTGCTCATATTTGAACTTGCCATAGTCCATAATACGGCAAACAGGCGGTTCCACATTGGAAGCCACTTCCACCAAATCCATACCGGCTTCTTTGGCCATGGCGATGGCGTCATTGCGAGATAAAATCCCCAATTGATCACCTTCGTCCCCAATGACACGCACCTCACGGGCACGAATCATTTCATTACGACGCACGCTATCTTGCGGCATTTCACGCCGCGGTCTTGTGTTAGGCGAAGCGATAGCACATACCTCTCTCTTTAAAGGGTTTCTCACAATCGGCTCGTAGAGCTTCTTGTACGGCAGGTAAATCCATGACGCCAAGATTCTCGCCCGTGCGCAAGCGCACATTGACACTTTGAGCCTCTACTTCCTTATCACCAATAACTAAAATATAGGGCACCTTAGCCATTTGTGCCTCACGCACCTTAAAGCCCAATTTTTCATTGCGCGTATCAGCAGTGACACGAATACCTGCTTGAGCCAATGTTTTTTCTACCTGCAGGGCAAAATCATTTTGGGCATCGGTTACGGTGAGCACTCGAGCTTGCTCCGGACTAATCCATGTGGGCAAGGCACCGGCAAAATGCTCAATAAGAATACCGATAAAACGCTCCAGCGAGCCCATGATGGCTCTATGCACCATGACTGGTCTATGCCGCTCACCATCTTGCCCCACATATTCCAAAGCAAAGCGCTCTGGCAAAGTAAAGTCACATTGAATGGTGGAGCATTGCCATTCACGGCCGATGGAGTCAAGCAATTTTATATCAATCTTGGGCCCGTAAAAAGCGCCATCGCCTTCATTGATATAATAATCAATACCTTCGCGCTCTACAGCTTTTTTCAGGGCATTGGTGGCCAGCTCCCAAGCTTCATCGGTACCGATGCTTTTTTCGGGGCGAGTGGAAATGGCCACTCTGTAGTCAAAGCCAAACAAGCCCATTAAATCACGAATCAGCGCAATGATACCAATAATTTCGTCTTCCAATTGCTCAGGCATACACAAAATGTGCGCATCGTCTTGTGTAAATTGGCGTACGCGCATAAGCCCGTGCAAAGCACCAGATTTTTCGTGTCTGTGCACCAAACCTAATTCAAAATAGCGCTGCGGCAGTTCGCGATAGGAACGCAAGGAGTTCTTAAAAATAAGCATATGCGAGATACAGTTCATGGGTTTAACGCCATACTGATCTTCTTCAATGCTGGTAAAATACATATTTTCGCGATAATTATCGTAATGACCAGACTTTTGCCATGTTTCTACGCGCAACAGTTGCGGCCCTTGCACAATATCGTATTTGCGCTTTAAATGTTCTTTGCGCCAAAAATCTTCTAAAATGGTGCGTAAAAGCATACCCTTAGGAAGCCAAAAGACCATGCCGGGCGCCACATCTTCGCAAAAAGTAAAAAAGTCAAGTTCGCGCCCTAATTTTCTATGATCGCGCTTTTTGGCTTCTTCTAAGCGATGCAAATATTCCTTCAACGCTTTTTCATCTGCAAAAGCTGTACCATAAATACGGGAAAGCATTTTGTTTTTTTCATCCCCGCGCCAATAAGCTCCGGCAACGGAAAGTAATTTCACAGCTTTGGCAAAGCCTGTATGTGGCAAATGCGGCCCGCGGCACATATCTAAAAAGTCACCACATTGATAAAAAGACAGTTCGTCCGCTTCAATATCTGCAATAATTTCTGCCTTATACATTTCACCAAGTTGTGTAAAATGTTGCACAGCAGCATCTTTTTCCATGGTACTACGCGTAAAGGGAAGGGCTGCCTTAATCATGCTTTGCATTTCTGCTTCAATGGCCACAAGATCTTCAGCGGTGAAGGGGCGCTCTACATCAAAATCGTAATAAAATCCTGTATCAATGGCAGGGCCAATGGTAACTTTTGCCGCAGGAAAGAGTTTTTGCACAGCGGCAGCCATAATATGCGCCGCAGAGTGGCGAATAATTTCAAGCCCCTCGGGAGTGTCCATAAAAATGGGTTCAAGCTCGGCGGCAGCATCTATAGTAGCGGCGGAGGTTGACAAATCCAAAAGATTTTCCCCTACTCTCACAGCCACCACACTCTTCATTTTTTTACCGCTGAGTGCAGATTTTAAAACATCGGCAAGACAGGCTCCTGCCTGTACTTCCACTTCCTGACGGGTATCATCCATGCGAACAATCACACAAAACTCCTGTAACCTGCACCTATAAGGCAAAGGTTTCCTATAAAAAAAGGGGAGGTATAAACCTCCCCTCCGTGTCGTTATATTGGTAGGAACGAGCAGACTTGAACTGCTGACCCCTTCCATGTCAAGGAAGTGCTCTAGCCACCTGAGCCACGCTCCTACGCTGAGGTAGAAAAGAACCATAAACACATCTTACACAATGGTCAAGTTTTTTTTG
>CAYJHX010000074.1:0-8019 GCA_964369395.1 uncultured Desulfovibrionaceae bacterium | reverse complement strand
CCGGGGGAAAAATAGAGCCCGGCGAAAGTGCCGACGTGGCCTTGCAGCGCGAACTTAAAGAAGAGTTGGGAATTACGGTGACCGCCAGTACATTTTGGAAAAAAATAGAACATCATTATCCCTTACGGCATGTCTTGTTACATTTTTTTCATGTGACAGCCTTTGCAGGGCAGCCACAAGGCGCAGAAGGCCAAGAGATCCGTTGGGTCACAGCACAAGAAGCACAAGCCTTGCCTTTTTTGGAAGCCGACATACCTTTGGTTGCAGAGCTGACAAGGCTCAAGGACACGAAACATTTTTAACAGATTGTTACTAGAGCTTCGAGGATGTAATTTTTGCGTAAAGCTCTTATACTATAGTTTGCCAAACATACCCTTGTACTACGGAAGGACACTATGAATAACTACACTTGGGAAGAAAAATTTTCTGTAGGAAATTCCAAACTTGACGCGCAACACCAGCAAATATTTACTGCACTGCGCGAAGTACAATTGGCCCTGTATGATGACGTAAGCCCTAAACTCATTTTGAGTATTATTAAGGAATTGCAAAGCTTTGTTGTGGAACATTTTGCCTTGGAAGAAGAAAAAATGGAGCCGCATAAAGACAACATCCCCTTCCACGCAGAGCATATTCAGCAACATTTACTGCTTATTTATATTGTAGATATACTCACAGAGCGTTTTAAAATAGAGGGTGCAGGTGTTGCACAAGAATTGCACGATATTTTATATCTATGGCTAGGCACACATATTAAAGAAATGGATATAAAAAGTTTTGCCATCGTAAAAAAACTTACAACATAGCTGTACTTTCTCACTACACTTTTCTATTCTGACTTTTTCTTGTAAGAAAGGGCAAGTTTGCATACACTAGAAAAAGCACAAAGGCTTTTATTCGGAACGTTTTTATGGAGAGTGCCTATGAATGAATATCTTTGGAGTGACCAATACGCCACAGGCCATGCCGATATCGACATGCAACATAAGCAAATATTCACCATGTTGCAGCAATTCCATGATGCTTTTAGGGGTGGCATGAATTCCATGTTGGTCTTATCAAAAGTTAAAGAATTACAAGTCTATGTAGTAGATCATTTTGCTTTAGAAGAAAAAGAAATGGAGCCTTATAAAGACAAGTTAGAGTTGTATGCCGAACATATACAGCATCACACCCTGCTCATCCAAACCGTAGGAGTTTTTACAGAGCGTTTTAATACAGAAGGCGTAGGTATTGCCAAAGAAATGTACGAAGTCTTAGGCATGTGGCTTGATACCCATATCAAAGATATGGATATCAAAACCTTTGACGCCCTTGAAAAAATTAAAGCAAGCACCACGCCCTAATATAAAAAATGGCTCTGCATAATGATGTTCATGTATGCATATGCGTATAAAAAATATAAACTTGTTCTTCCTACAAAATGAGACCCCTGCACAATTATTTTTTGATAAAGTTTTGCATATAATTCTTGATAATTGTGCTTTTATAAAGAAATGAGACCTCTGCGCAATTAAAAAATCATGGATTGCTTCGTCGCTGCGTTCCTCGCAATGACTTGGTATTACAATGAAAGTCATTGCGAGCGAAGCGAAGCAATCCATGTATTTTAATGTTTTTTAGAATTATGCAGAGGTCTCAAAATACTTTACATAAACGTCTTAAAAAAACGTAAAAAAATTACAAAAAAGCCATGGAGAAAGAAATGTCACAAGAATTGCGTGTGGCCGTTGTCGGTGCTACTGGTGCCGTGGGTCGCGAAATGTTAAAAACATTGCACGAACGTGCTTTTCCCGCCACAGAAATAGTGCCTTTTGCCTCTGCACGCTCAGCCGGCATGAAAGTGCCCTTTGGCGACGACGAGCTTGTGGTGCGCGAGCTTAAAGAAGACGTTTTTGAGGGTTTTGACATAGCGCTCTTTTCTGCAGGGGGCGGCACCTCCGAAACCTTTGCTCCCCATGCCGCCGCCGCTGGCTGCGTGGTCATCGACAATTCTTCGGCGTGGCGCATGGACGAGCGTTGCCCCTTGGTAGTGCCAGAAGTCAACGCCCATGCCCTAGAATACCATCAAGGTATCATAGCTAACCCCAACTGCTCTACTATTCAGATGATGGTGGCTTTAAACCCCTTGCATGAGGCCGCTACCATCAAGCGCATTGTGGTATCTACCTATCAAGCGGTTTCCGGAACAGGGCAAAAAGCCATTGCGGAATTAGAAAAACAAGTACGCCAAATGTTTAATATGCAAGAGCCCGATGTGGAAGTGTACCCACACCGCATAGCCTTTAACTGCTTGCCGCACATTGATACTTTCTTGGACAATGATTACACCAAGGAAGAAATGAAAATGGTGCACGAAACCGTAAAAATTTTAGAAGATCCCAATGTAAAGGTCACCGCCACTTGCGTGCGTGTCCCCGTATTTTATGGGCATTCTGAATCCATAAACATAGAAACAGAAAAAAAACTCACGCCCGCACAAGCCAGAGCCATCTTGGCTCAAGCCCCCGGCGTGCAAGTGTATGATAACCCGCGCGAAAAAATGTATCCCATGCCCATAGATGCCACCGGCGAAGACGCTACCTTTGTGGGGCGCATTCGCGAAGATGAAAGCATTGAAAATGGCCTCAATTTGTGGGTTGTCTCCGACAACATTCGTAAGGGAGCTGCCCTTAATGCTGTGCAAATTGCTGAAACCCTTTTAGAAAAAGATTGGCTTGATGTAGAAAATCGCCAAGTATTTATTAAAAAATAATGCAACATACACTTGAAATACTCGATTTTTCTGCTTACCTTGAACGCATGCTGGCGGTAAAACGCCCCGGTGCAGAAAAAATTCTTGCCTTTTATGAGCACAGGGTGGGGGGCATTTGTACTGATGCCCGCCTCTTGCTGGCGCCCCTCGATGACCATTTATGCCATCGCGGCGACGGCGTGTTTGAAAGCATTGCCTACAGAAACGGGCGTATTTTTCAGTTAGATGCCCATATGGAGCGCATGCGCCAATCGGCTGCGGGGCTTAAAATTACGCCGCCCTGCCCTTGGGAAGCTGTGCAAGAGCGCATTTTAGCTGTGGCCGCTGCCAGTGGCGCAAAAGATGGCGCCATTCGCATCTTACTGGGGCGCGGCCCCGGCGGGTTTGGCATTTCTCCTGCTGAATGCCCCGAAGCTTCTTTATATATTATTGCCATTAGAAGCAACACGCCCTCAACGGACTGGTACGAAAAAGGACTTACGGCGTGTCGTTCTAGCATTCCCGCAAAGCAAAGCTATTTGGCAAAGCTTAAAAATGCCAACTATCTACCAAACGTTCTTATGGTAGAAGAAGCCTTAAGCAGAAAAGTAGACGTGGCCTTTTCTTTTAACGAAGATAATCATTTAGCAGAAGCTGCCGTGGCCAACGTGGCACTCATAGCTTGTGATGCCTCACAGCAAAGCGTCCTGGTTTGCCCGCATTTAACCCACGCTCTTTCCGGCACCACTCTTACGGCCGCTTTGGATGTAGCAAAGCCCCTCATGCCCATTCGTTTTGAAAATATTACAGAAGACGACATTTGGGCGGCACAAGAAGTCTTGCTGTTTGGCTCTACCCCTCTTTGTGTGGGCGTAACCCACTACGAAGGGCGCCCCATTGGCAATGGATGCACAGGGCCCATGGCACAAACTTTGCGCCAAGAACTATTACACAGTCTTTGGACGGAGGGTACCGCTTTTGAAAAATAAAAAAGTCATTCCCCCCGAAGACAAGCATAAAGCCGTTCCCAGCAAAGTAGACCCAAAGCCCGAGCAAAATGCACAGCCTCCCCAAGAGGCTTCTTCGCAGCAAAGCTCAGCGCCTGTACAAAATGCTATTATGGCGCATGAAAAACCTTTACCGGTTTTGCTTTTAGATACTGCCCTTGACTTTGGTCATGTACAGCAAGAAATAGTGGCTTTGGCTACTCATCTGCAATCTCTAGGCTTTGCAGTTCTTTTGGCCTGCCCTCAAGGTAGTGCCTTATTTAGCAAAGTACAAAAATGCCAAGCACAAGGCATTGAATGCTTGGCATTGGCGCACAAAGGCAATAATGTGGCTGTGGGGCTTGGCCTAGCCATCCGACTTTTGTGGCGCTTTAAAAAGAAAACTCCTCTCTGTATACACAGCTTTTCCCCTGTATGCTTGCCGCTGGTGCATCGCCTTATGCAATGGCGTCTTAAAGGAGCTACATTGGCTTTTTATTCGGCATTTGAAGCACCTCAAAGCAGCACCACCACGGCAAAAAGTGCGAGTATTACAAAAACAAGCAAAAATACAAAGGTCAGCGGAATATCTGAAACAGAAGATACCCAAAAAACCATAGAAAAAACACCCAGCGCTACACCAGAACCTGCAACGCAAACGTTTTCGGCACAATGGGCAAAGTACCTTGCCTGTCTTGATAAAATCATTGTGCCCTCATCGTATATACGCAGTGCTTGGGCGCAAACAGGCATAGAGGTGTCTAAACTCAAAGTCATTCGCACCGCCCTTCCAGCGGTAGAAGCCCCCTCTACACCTGCCACAACTGTGACACAAGTAGTCGAAAAAACTGCGACAGATGTGGCGTCTTCTGCGCAACAGGCACAACAGGCACAACAGAACCATCGTTTTGTTTTTGTGGTGGCCACAAACTTTGTAGAAAATTCCTGCCTCGATGTGCTCTTTGGGGCCATGCTGGAATTAGAAAAAACAGATTTTCCTAAACCTTGGGAAGTACGTGTGGTTGGAGAAGGCCCCGACTTTGCCACCTATATGCAACGTGCCGAAGATTTGGGCATAGCTTCGCGCCTTGCGCTTTTATCTACCTTACACTATGACTTTCCCTTGCAAGCAACCCTACCTCATGGGCATGCGCTTATTTTGCCCCAATTGGGCCCCCAAGGAAATATGCATGCTTGTATGCATGCATGGACTTTAGGCCTGCCTATTATTGCTACGCATATAGCTGAATACACAGAGCTTATGGAAGTGGCCGCCCGCATTACACGCGGCTCTAAAGGCGGCATAACAGCCATTGCCCCGCAAGAAGCCAAAGCCTTAGCCGCCGCCATGCATACAATCATGGGCGATGCACAACGCTTTTCAGAGCTCGCTAAAGAAAGCCATGCCATGCGTAATTACGCTCTCATGACACGCTTGCAAGATACCTATATGGATGTCTATAAAAGCGGTATTGCCAGCTTTGGCTGGGTATTGCCGCAAAAGAAAAAATAATTAGGACTACTATGAAATGTAAAGTATGCAAAGCCACAGCCGTGGTTTCTTTGCGCAGTCATCATGCTGGTTTTTGTGCCCCTTGCTTCCTGCAATTTTTTAGTAAACAAGTGGAAAAGGGCATACGCAAACAAAAACTCTTTACCCACGACGATAAAATTCTTGTGGCCCTTTCTGGCGGCAAAGACTCACTGACCCTTATGCTGGAGCTTTCGCGGCAAGGTTATGATGTTACGGGCCTGCACATTGACTTGTCCATTCCCCAATCTTCTGCAGCCACACGGGCTGTGGTAGAACGCTTTTGTGCCCAACACGGTTTCACACTTATCATCAAAGAAATGGCCGCCGAAGGTTTAGCCATTCCTGACGTGAAAGCCAGATTAAAACGCCCCATTTGTTCGGCCTGCGGAAAAATTAAGCGCTATTTCTTCAATAAAGTGGCCATGGACGAAGGTTTTACAGCACTTGCCACCGGACACAACTTAGATGACGAAGTGGCTCGCTTATTTAGCAATACCATTCGTTGGGATAGGGCCTACCTTTCTGACCAAGGGCCACGCCTCGATGCCGAAGACGGCTTTGCATGCAAAGTAAAACCCCTCTGGCGCCTTACTGAATTTGAAACAGCCAACTATGCCTTCCTCATGGGTATTGAAAATCATTACGAATCGTGCCCTTATAGCCAAGGTGCCAGCTTTACGCAACATAAGCATTTGTGGCAACAACTCGAAGAAGCCATGCCCGGACGCAAAATAGATTTTTATCAAGGTTTTTTACAGCGCGGACGCCCTATTTTTGCCAAACACGAAGAACAAGAAGGGGCAGAGCTGCGCCCCTGTGCCTCGTGTGGCTACCCCACCTCGGCAGAGGTGTGCGGCGTGTGCAGAATTAAAGAAGTGGTGGCGAAAGGATAATAAAACGTTTTTCTGTAGGGGAAGGAGAGGCCTGTTGGCGCTAGCAAAAGGCCTCTCTTTCCCCTCAAAAAAACTTTCTTACAACGAAGGCATGCCAATGCTTGGCAGGGCTTTTTCTAGCACATGTCCCACGGAAAAGAGCATTTCTTCGTTAAAATCTGCACCTAAAATTTGCATACCTACAGGCATATTGCTGTTTTTCCCAAGGCCTACAGGCAAGCTTAAACCGGGCATTCCTGCAAGATTTAGCGACAAAGTGTAAATATCTTGCAAGTACATTTGCAGGGGATTTTCTGTCATTTCCCCCAGCTTCCATGCTGTGGTGGGCGATACGGGGCCGCAAATCACATCACAAGCGCTTAAGGCTTTACGATAATCTTCGCGAATAACGTGGCGCACCTCAGCGGCTTTGCGGAAATAAGCGTCATAATAGCCGGAGGAGAGCACGTAAGTACCGAGCATAATACGGCGTTGCGCTTCTTTCCCAAAGCCTTCACTACGCGAATGAACGTATAAATCGGCCAAATCTTGCGCATCTTCAGAGCGATAGCCAAAACGCACCCCATCAAAACGTGCCAAGTTTGAGCTGGCTTCGGCCATGGCTACAATATAATAGGTAGCAATGGATGCCTTGGTATGGGGCAAGCTCACTTCTACCAGTTCGGCGCCCAAGGATTTCATGGTATCAAGGGCTGCTTGGCAGGCATCGCCCACTTCGCCATCAAGACCTTCGGTGAAAAATTCTTTGGGCACACCTACCTTGAGGCCTTGTAAATCTTGGCGACTGTGTAAAGCCTTGGTAAAGGAAGGTACAGCATGAGGAGCTGAAGTGGTATCACGGGGGTCGTGTCCGGCGATGACCTCAAGCATAATAGCACAATCTTCTACAGTACGCGCCAATGGGCCCACTTGATCAAGGGAAGAACCATAAGCAATGACACCATAGCGCGACACACGTCCATAAGTGGGCTTAATGCCTACACAACCGCACAGAGCCGCTGGCTGACGTATGGAACCGCCGGTATCTGTGCCCAATGAAGCGTAGCATTGTTGCGCCGTTACCGAAGCCGCAGAGCCGCCACTGGAACCACCGGGCACGCGTTGCACATCCCAAGGATTATGCGTGCTTTTAAAAGCAGAGTTTTCTGTGGTGGACCCCATGGCAAATTCGTCCATATTGTTTTTAGCAAGGATAATGGCTCCGGCATTGCGCAATTTTTGCACCACAGTGGCATCGTAAAAAGGCACAAAATTGTGCAGTATTTTAGATCCCGCTGTAGTAGTAAGGCCGTGGGTACAAATGGCGTCTTTTACAGTGACGGGCACACCCCATAAGGGCTTATTAACAAGGTCTGCTTTTCCTGCTTGCTCGCTGCTATCCATGCGCTGGGCATCTTCTAAAGCTTGTGCAACATTGGAAGCCAACAAGGCTTGAACTTTGGGTTCAGTAGCTTCTATGCGGGCCGTAGCGGCACGGGTGACGTCTTCTGCGCTTACTTCTCCTTGAGCCAATTTATTGCGCACGGCGGCAAGGGTTTCTGTATATATGCTCATAATTACCTTTTATATATTCTTATTACATTGCTTAACATTCGGCTCGCTCACCTTTGGTTGCCTAGATAACGCTTGGTCGCGCCTTCTATACAACACGAACTATTGTAAGCGTCATCTGCGTCGAAAGTGAACTTCGCCTTACTTTTAGCTTGCTCAACCTTAAAGGTACACGCACGGGCACCCGCGTCCTGCGGGCTAATGCAGTCGGTTCAAAAAGGGGAAGATACAAGGAAGACGACGTTTTTTGCGAAAGGAATGTACTTTTCTGGTACATGACTGGAGCAAAAAACAAGTCTGACGCAGTAGCTTGCCCTTTTT
>CAYJHX010000073.1:0-8097 GCA_964369395.1 uncultured Desulfovibrionaceae bacterium | reverse complement strand
GCAAAACCTAAAGCTGTGGTATGCGCTGTCTGCTCGGGACACGGCTGCTCTGGGCGCGAATGCTCTGGGCATAGCTGGTCTGGGCACGATTGGTCTGGGCACGACTCAGATATTTTTTTCTTATCCTCTTGCAGCAAGGCAGGAGCCCTTAGCTTGATCGGCTTAACTTAAATGTGAGCGTATACAGATGATGGAAAAAGTCTACATATTCCACAAAAACATTATCGGGAACACGCACTCGGGCTGGAGCAAAATTTAAAATACTGCGTATACCGGCATCTACAAGATGGTCTGCAGCGCGTTGCACCCTTTCTGGCGGCGTGGCAATAAGCCCCATTTCTATATTAAGTTCGCTGACTTTTTCTTTAAGGCGCTTGGTACACATAACTTCAAGGTTGAAGACTTTTTCCCCAATTTTAAAAGGATCACAATCAAAAGCTCCCACAATATGAAAGCCTTTTGCCTTAAATTCGGAATGATTAAGAATGGCTCGACCCATATTACCCACGCCTACCAAAGCAAGACGCCACTCACGCGCAATACCCAAAGCATCGGAAATGGAAGCAATCAGCGCCTTCACATAATACCCCACACCGCGCACGCCAAATTCGCCAAAAAAGGCTAAATCTTTACGCACTTGTGAAGCATTCACATCACAAGCTTTGGCTAAAGGGTCGGAAGAAATAACTTCAACACCTTCTTGCTCTAAATGCTCTAAGACCTGCATATATACGGCAATACGTTGAATGGTGGCCTTAGGAATATGGGCATTTTTCACAGTAGACATGGGAAAACTCCTTAAAGGAAAAAAAGGAACTGTATTTGTGAGAAAAGTAACTATCTTGAAAATAAATACGAAAGTGCCCTCTGTCAACGTGACAGAGAAAAAAACCGTTTACTTAGCATGCGCGCTAAGCACAAGACGTGGCTTTGCGTGATGGGTGTACTTTTCGCTGCTTATAGTACAGGAGCTTAACGCACACAGTAGAAAAAAGGCTTCTGCATCTTGGGAAAAAGGTACATATACAGAAAATGCCCGCATGGCAAGCAAAATATCTCAAAAAAAATCTATCAATTTGAAGCTTCTGCACAATAACAAAGGCATGAATTGCTTTGTCCCCCCCTTTCTTCGGGCTTCCTCGCAATGACTCATATTTACAGCGAAAATCATTGCAAGAAGAGTAACAACGAAGCAATCCATGCCATGTTCACAAAAAAATCATACTTACACTATTCTGCCTTGTTACCTTAAAAAGTATATACCTGTTTAAGGTAACAAGCCGTAGTATTAAATGACGTTATTTCACCTCTTTAATGGAAGTAAAGTTGCGTATTTTTGTGCACACATTAGCTTGTTCATCCCACTTTTGCTCATCTTTGTAATGTACAAGAACTTTTTTGCCTATAAGCTTTTGTACCAAATCAAGACGCCCGTGGGTCATATTAAAGGGCATTTTTTTATCATTTATTTGTACCACAAAATGAATATTGCCTTTAGTATCTTCCTCTACAGCGATTAATGTACCGGACACAGTACCGGCGTTGAGAGTTTGCTCTGTGCATTTTGTATAATTTCCGGCACGTATGCCTTTCATAGCACAAGAGGTGCTTAAGCTCAGCGTTATATCAAAACCTTCGGCTTGAGGAATAAGAGTTAAGAATTCTTTATCTTTCTTTCCTTCGCCTTGCCCTTTACACATAAAGCCCATACCTCCGGGGGTGCATATACCACTAAAAGAGCATTCTTCTTGAGACATGAGTCCTTTGTTATACAATTCAATACTAAAAGGAGCAAATTCTTCTAAAGACTCTTTAGGAGCCGGTGCAAGAATGGCCGAGCCTTGTACCCCTTGGGCTTGGTGTTGATATTTACCCATAAGATTTTCTTGAATAAGGGAAATATCGTTAATGGCGAGCATTTGTTTTTCGCGTACACACGCTCTATCGTGTACACTCCAAAATTGTTTATCTTCATAGCTTACAAAGATTTTCTTTCCTACAAAGCTCTGCGCTTGCGCCACTTGCTCTTTGGTAAGGCTTACCAAAATCTTATTGCCATACGAATCAATAATCATAGTAGACTCAGCAAAATTTTCTTGGTCTACACTGAGCAATGTGCCTGAAATACTAAAAATACCATAAGCGATGCTTTCGCATTTTTTGTACTTGCCAGACATGAAATCTTTGTATTCGCAAATATTAGTGTCGTTTTTAGGTACTGTAAATCCATTCTCTGTGGGCAGAATTTCAAAAAACTCTTTCTGATCTTGATCAAAACTTTTGCACAAAAAGCCCTTTCCTTCAGTATAACATGCGCCGGCGAATTGACAATTCTCTTTTAAATCCGGGCTATAGTTATTGAGATGCACATTAAACACGGCATCTGTTTCAAAGTTAGGTTCTATATAGGCATAACCGCGCACAGCATCGTTATAAATGCTATATCCACCATACAACTGTACTTCCGGTAAAGAGGCATCCACAACGGAAATAATTTCCTTGGTACGTTTGCAAAAATTCTTTTGCTCATCCCAAATTTGATTTTTATTATAATGCACGAGTACCTTTTTACCAATCATGGTTTCCAAAAATTCCGCTTGAGCCTTACTAATAAAGTCTAAAGACTCCGAACCATCATCGGTAAAACGAGCAATATAAGTGTCATCTTCTTGAATAATTTCTACAGGAATCACCGTCATAACCAAAGGCCCGCTAGAATCTTCTTCGCAACGAGAATATTCCCCATGCATAAAGCCACGAGCGCCGCACAAGAACACAGGATTGGTAGGCACAGAAAAGGCATCGTCAGCAGGAATCAGCGTAAAGGTACTATCCATACCTTCGGGGGTACCTTCCATGGCGCATAAAAATACATTGTCTTTGTACGTGCACAAGCCCTCATATTCGCACAAATGCAAAGCCTGCACATTGACGGTTTTGATGGTCACTTGCACGCTTTGCGTATCGTTTTCTTGCGGTGTAATACGAGCGCTGCCTTCCATACCTTGGGCATTGTATCCATAATTTCCCACAATATTAGTGACGGCAATATTTTCTTTAGGCGCTGGTACCACGTCTTTTTTAGATTCTCCTGTAACAACGGACGGGGTAGCAGGCGAGGCTGTAGGAGTTTGCGGCGTCACAATGGGGTCTTTTATAACCACCACGCCAGCCTCTTGGCCCGCGCCTTGCTCTGCGGCTTGTGTGGTTACTTGTCCCGCCGTTTTTGGGCTAGCATGCACGTATTCAATACGCATATCCACGGGAGCAAGGGGAGTTTTTTTCTCAAAAAATACTTGGGCCTTTTTATTTGGACTGGCAAAATGTATGGCGGGCAATGCCTGCATTTGAGGCACAAGCTGCACAGGCAAGCTTTCCGTGTACAGTACTACAGGCTGGGGCCCCAAGGCCGCCTTAAAATATTTCAAAAAATAGCCAGACTCTTCTTGTGTGTCTTTTTCGGGAGTGGCCACCAAGCTCATCACCAAAGTCCCTGTTATGGCCTGCGTAGCATCATCAAATTGCACATCTCCAAGCTTACTTACAAGAGCCACACTGCCCTTGCCTTGAAAAGAATCTGGCAGCATTCCTTGGTGCTTTTGTACTTTTTGGTAGCTTTCTTGCTCTCCTAAAAGATATTTATGCACAGTATAGGCAAAAAAATGCGCGCCCTTACCCTCTAAAGGCAAGACCAAAGGTTTATTTTGTAAAATATGTTGCAACTGTACGGGGACTACTTGGGCAGGCATAGCCTGCTCTGTTCCCTTAAAAACAAAAGCCATCTGAGCCAAAGAAAAATGCTTTACAGCATCATCAATGGTAAAAGTCAGCAAAAAATCCAAAGCAAATTCTTGCTCTTCTAAATTTTTCAGTACCGCTTCTTGCACTTGTGGATCAAGAACCTGTTGCGTCGAAAGCATCGTTTTTATGGCTGTGGGGGTGTTGTATTGGCAACGATAGGTCACAACTTTTTTACCATCGTTGGTGGGGGTACTGCGCCAATCGCCACGCGTACAAAGATTGTAATCTTCAAGAGCTTTTTCTATGCGTACATTGCTATCTTTGGTAAAGGTGCCGTCTTGCACAAGCTCTATTCTTTCGTCGCCAAAAAAGGCGAAAGCTTGTACAGAAGAAAAGATCCAGCAAAACATCATGATAGGAAATAAAAAAAGAATTCTCGTTGACATATAATCTCCTTACAAAAAAAGGTTCTATTTTTCTAAACAAGAGCATGCTTTTTTTGCTCTGTCAATCTCTTAACAGCCTGTTGAAAAAGAGTCTCTTTCCATGGCATCATGCACGCGATACTACGGCTATCAAGAGCAAAAAGAGCAGGAAGGCAAGAAGTTTTTACCTTCATACGTTTAATGTATTCACAAAAGCTCTTATTTTTTACGAAGCACCAAGTACAAGCCAAAAACGATTAAAGGCAAAGATAAAATTTGCCCCATGGTCAGCCACCCTAAAGCTAAGTACCCCAAATGGGCATCGGGTATACGCACAAATTCTACGCCAAAACGCGCCAAACCGTAGCACAAGCCAAACATACCGGACACTGCGCCCAAAGGACGTTTTTTTGCAGAAAAAATCCATACAATAGCAAAAAGTACCAATCCCTCAAAAAAGGCTTCATACAATTGTGATGGATGGCGCGGTAAATCGCCCGCATAGGGAAAAATGACACCCCACGGTACCGTGGTCACGCTGCCCCACAATTCGCCATTGATAAAGTTGCCTATGCGTCCAAAAAAGAGCCCCGGTGCCGCTAAGGGAGCGACAAAGTCTGCCACCTCCCAAAAAGAGCGTCCCATCTTTTTGCCTGCTATATACAGGGCCACCATGACCCCTAACAAGCCCCCATGAAAGGACATGCCCCCATTCCACACGCGAAAAAGTTCCAACGGGTCACTGAGAAAATGCGCAAAATCATAAAAGAGCACGTAGCCAACACGTCCCCCCAAAATAACCCCAAACATTCCTAGCGTAATAACATCGTCAAATTGTTCTACCGTCCAATTATTATCAGGACGCGAGGCGCGATACCGCCCCAAAAGCCATGCAGTCAAAAAGGCCAAAATATACATAATGCCATACCAGCGTAACTCAAGACTGCCAATACTTATGGCTACGGGATCTATCTGTGGAGCAAGCATAGGCATCCTTAAGATTTCTCTTTAAAGTCTAATGCGCAATACGTACCACTTTTACCACCACTTTTATAGACTAAATGCATGGCATCAATGATAATATCTTTTTGTACCGCCTTACACATATCGTAAATGGTGGCAGCGGCTACTTGCGCCCCCACTAGCGCTTCCATTTCTACGCCGGTGGGGCCCACGGTACGGGCTTCGCATTCCAACTCAAGGCCGCAATGATTACCGTTATCGTGCAAGACAAAGCGAATATCCACAAAAGAAAGCGGTAAGGGGTGGCACAAAGGAATAAGTTCCGCTGTGCGCTTCGCCGCCATGATGCCAGCTACCTTAGCTGTAGTAAGCACATCGCCCTTAGGCAAAGCTTTTTTTTGTAAAAGTTCCAAAGTGTCGTGCGATACATGCACAAAACCACGCACAATGGCCACGCGTTGACTATTGGCTTTATGACGCACATCCACCATGGTAATACTGCCATCATCAGTCAAATGAGAAAGAGTTTTTGTCATATCTATCCTTTACAAGTCATTGAAAATATATTTTACACACCTTAGCATAAAAATATTTATGTTAGGTTTTCAACAATTCTTTAATAGCCTGTTAATAGGGTATACCTATAAGCTCTTGCCACCACAACACTTCTCGTGGTTTTTCCATTTTTTGCCAACCGCTGTCCCTGCCTGCACCGGAAAAAACCAAACGCACTTCTGACCAATTGACAGCGGCTCCATCCACCGGAGCTTTGAGAATTGCGGAATCAAGAGGAAGACTTGAAACACTTCCTTCTCCTTCATCAGTACCAACGCCTCCGACAATTTTTGCAGCAAGTGCAACAGCCTCGGTAATCTGGGTACTTCCAGCCCCAACACTTGCGGCAAGCGCAGCATCATTAATAGAGGCTCTAAGTCCGCGCACAGCCATCAAAAAGGTGGGCTGCCCGTCATTCATTTCCCACAAAAATTCATACAAATTTACAAACATGGTACTAAAGCGTAAGTCATACACACCATACTCTTGCCAGCCGTCTTTAGAAACAGCCAATTGTTCTTGAATGGGCATAAGTAAAAAAGACTCAAAGGCTCGAGCTCTACGGCTTTTTGTAGCTAACATTTTAGCCACATCCTGACGCAAAGCAGGATACTGCATAAGTGGTGTATAAGCTTTTCCTAAAAAATTCAAACCTTGATGGTACACAGATTGCGTACTGGGCGGAAAATGATACCCCAGCCGACTTTTGGCTTGTGACCATGTAAATTCTGTAGAAATATTTTCTTTATACGGCTTATCTGTTTGATAAATAACTCGCCAATAAAACGGAGCAAACAGGTCTGGCAATACAGAAATATTTTGTACGGCGCCCACTTTTTCCACCACGGAACTTTGAACCAATTGCTCACGCATATTGCCTTCGTGCCAAAAGCGTATACCCACACAGGTTGCAGGATAAAGAAATACCCATATAAGCCCCATAATAGCATAACGACGCACACCACCGCCATGCCAAATAGCCAGTAGCATAGGCAAAGCTAAAAAAATATCTACGATAAATAAACCATTGAGGCGAACTCTGTATTCAGAAAAAGGTAAAAAAATCATGGTGCCGTAGGTGGTCACCACATCAAGCCATATATGTAAAAGTAACAAACATATACTAAAGAGATACACTTTTCTAAAAGACCAAAAGCGACGCCCCAAGGGGTGAGTTTTGGTACGAATCCATGCAGGCCAAATAATATTGAGCCAGCGCCTATTTTGGCGGGCATCCGTTTTGGGTGCGTGCGCAGTATTTTCCACATAGGGCTCAAACTCTTTTTCCGGCAACACAGTGCTACGCCGCAACCATAGGGGCACAGCAAGTAATGTAAGAAAAAAAGCCAATATGGGCACAGCAGCTAAAGAATGTGTAATGCCACGATGTAAAAGCAAATAATCCGTAGCTGTATTACCAAAAAAGATATCCACATCGGGAAAAGCAGCCACAAGCGCCGCAAAAGGAAAGAACATACGAGACGTAGGCCTGTATTGCTCTTTCATGGCAAGAGCCGCTAAAACGCCACTGGCGGCATGGGTAATAGGATCCATATTTACTGCCTAAACGGGCTTATTTGCCGCGGTTGAAGGTTACGATATTTTTCAGAAGTACCGTCATAATCTTCTCGCAAATACTGCCTAAAATTTTCTTGATATGTATACATACGCTCAGGGTCATTTAAGTAATACAAAGTCTTATCAATCTTTTTTCCGCTAGCAGGATAACGCAATTCTGCTGCATCATGTGCTGGAGAAAGAGCCCCCGACGGTCTGTGAGGGGCCACATCTTCCCCCACTACCTTAGGAGTGCACCCCAAAAACAACGCCAAAAAGAGCGGCATAGCAAATAATACGTACACCACTACCCTACAAAATCGAAAAGGACTTTTTACCACTGCCCCAACCTCTGCACAAGCGCTTGTGGCAAAAAAAGTGCGTACGTACACAAAAAGTTGCGACGCATGGCGCAACCTTTTCTGCCTTTGGGGGAGAGCATAAGTTAAGAACAGGAACCACGAGCACAAGAAAAATGCCACCTCATGCGTTCCTAAGGTACAAAAAAGAAAAAAGAGAAATGCCAAGGTGTATTTAAACATAATTCCCCATTGTTACACAACTTATTCTCTCTGCTTCTTCATATTACACCATTGTGCCTGTACACGCAATGGAGGTTTTTTTCATTTTTTTTATTTTTTTCTTGACGAGCGCGTAAAATTTGCTTAGAAGCATCTTCGTTGAGTGCTCTTGTAGCTCAGTCGGTAGAGTGCATCCTTGGTAAGGATGAGGTCACCGGTTCAATCCCGGTCAAGAGCTCCACTCAAAAGAATATTAAAGCCCCACATTGCCTATAAAGCCTTGTGGGGCTTATCTTTTTCCTGCTTTTAGACTCTCTCGTCCTCTCCGTACCCCC
>CAYJHX010000072.1:0-8118 GCA_964369395.1 uncultured Desulfovibrionaceae bacterium | reverse complement strand
ACTTGGTATTACAACGAAAGTCATTGCGAGCGCAGCGAAGCAATCCATGTATTTTAGCAATTTTAAGAATTATGCAGGACTCTCGAATTGTGCAGAACTTCGTTTTGTCAGTTAAAAGAGCGTAGATAGTATAAGTCCTCTGCATAATAAGTTTTGTGCAGAGGACTTATACTATCTACGCTTAGAAATGTGACGCGTTTTGAAAGGGATAGGGGAGCCCGCGTTATGCGGGCGGGGAAAGGGAAAACTTTTTGGCGTTAGCAAAAGTTTTCCCTTTCCCCATAAAAAATATTCAAAAAAACTACTGTGCGATGGGGTAGATGTTTCTGTAGATAACCGTTCCGGCAGTATTTTTTATTTCTAAAATCACTTGTGCATTGGTGAGGTCGTAATCTTTATCAAAGTTGACTGTAAGGGCAGTACTCTTGAAATGAGAGATTTTGTAGGTTCCGGCGTCGGCGGGTTTTGGGGTTAGGCGTATGCTTTCGCCTGTATTAAGAATTAAAATACAGGTTACTTCGCCGCTGATGGCTTCTGTGCCTGCGTTACGCAATTCAAAGGCGGTGCGCAATCTTTTTTTCCCATAGAGGGTGCTAGAAACGTTTTGGACAATAATTTCTTTGGTGTCTAAAACAGGAAAGACTTCATGCCCGGGGTCATCGCCAAGGCTGCCGCCAGCAGTATTGGCGGTGTTGCCTTGTCCAAGAGGGGATTGGGTTTCTGCATTTATTTGTGTTTTTTGGGAGCCAGAGTCTTTCTTTTTGTTGGCGTTATTTCCATTTTTGACGCTATTTTGTGCCAAATTTTCTGTTAGCGCATTTTTAACTGCGTATTCAGGATTTAAAAGAGCCTCAAGGTTACTTAGACGTTGCGCAGTATGCTCGAGTTTTTGTTTTTCAATTTCAAGGTCTTTAATAGTGCGGTGCAAGGTCGCGTTTTGTTGCCACAAATAATACCCACCGGCCGCAGCGCCTACGGCTAAAAAAGGGCAAAGAATGAAAAAAGCTATGAGCGCGCGAAAGCGAGAGCGGCGTACGCGTAAGCGTTTGCTTTCTCCACTGTCTCGCATAAGAATGATATTTAATTTTTCCTGAGGGGAAACCATCGGTGCTCCTTGAGGTGAACCTCATTATCCTTCGTGACTGTAGCATTAGTCTGTTCGGGAAGGATTATTTAGATATTTTTACCCATTCTTCATTTTGAATTTTCCAGCCGTCTTTGGTGGGAATAAGCAGCAAGGTTTTTGTGCCTGTGTCCCCTTTGTTTTGACTGTCGGTATACTTTTGCACCATATCTACAGAAATACCCTGAGGGACAATTTGCAAGCGTACACCGCTGAGGCTGATTTTTGCTGGTGCTGCTTTGGCCCAAAGTTTTTCTTTTTGCTTGGCTATACTGTTTTTATTGCGCTTTCCTTGACGTGCATTGGGGGCGTAGTGGCGCATATAAGCACCCACATTGCCAGAAAGCCAGTCCGTACGCCATTCTTCTACCATGGCGTCAACTGTAGAAGATATTTTTTCAAGATAAGCCACTTGTAATGTGATGGACTTTTTTTGCCAATCAGAGGCCACAATGCGCCATTTTTCCATGGGGCCTGTGCCGGTTTTTTGCCAGAAAAGAGTGTGTTCGCCTTCCATGGGTTTTTTTCCGGGCACAAAAATCCACTGTTTTACTGTGGCGGCAATGACTTCGCCTTGTTTGTAGCTACGCACCACAATGGTGGGCTCTGTCACAAGCATTTCCACCCAAGGGCTTTTGAAATACGGTGTCATGATTTTTTTCAAATCTCTGAAAGCATTAGTATAGTTTTGCCCAGCGGCTTTGCCATAATGCTCTTGATCGTAGAAAGCAAAGAAGGTTTTACTGTCTTGACTTTGCCACGCTTGACGCCATGTTTTAATATTTTCTTGTATTTGATGGCGCAGTAAGGGAGTTAGAGTTATAGGCTCGCTTTGTATGTCCTTTTTGTCTGTGCTTTTTTGTGCATTTTCAGCCACGAGCGTCTTTGCGCTTTGAGGGGCGTCTTTTGAAGCATCTTTTGGCGCTACTGCTTCGGGCATAGAAAGAGGAGGCGCTTTAGGCTGTCCCTCTTGGGAATCTTTTGGGGAATCTTTTTTGCTTGTGGGGGTGGTATCACTTTTTTGCTCAGCATTGGTGGCTACAAGCTCTCCTTTTTTGAAGGCGGCTTGCAAACCTAAATTGCTGGGAATCCACTCCATCCCAACAATACGATAGACATTATCGCTGTCTTTTTGCCAATAGAGGCGACGAATACCTTCCGTAGAAAGGTTAGGGGCGCGATAAAATTGCTCGCTCCATGTGACCCAATAGCCGGGGCCTTCCAGCACATGCACTTCTTTATTGATAATATTTATCCATTTCAAGCGCTTGAAGAGACGTTCTTTGTTTTGTCGAAAAGCCTTAAAGCTTTCTGTGGCTTTGGTGTAGGAGTCTTCATTGTAGAAATCAAAAAAGCTGGCAGAGCGACCGGCCCAAGCTTGCGTCCATTCTTCCATGCGAGTGCGCAACTGTTTGGCGGTGCCATCGTCAACAGTGGGGACGGTGGGGCTGAGAGTTTCGCCCACCAAAACAGGAGTGCCAGAGGTAAGCAAAGGCCCCACGGTGGCAATTTCGTCAAGGCCAATGGCTATGCATCCGCGGGTAATACGTGGTTTTATACCATCACCTTTACTGTGAATCCAAATACCATAGCCAGTTTTTCCCCGCAATTTGTCCACGGGGTTAGGATAGTTGAGGGTATAGGCAATGCCCCCGTATTCTTTGAAATCAAGGCCGCTGTCTATTTTGTATACTACAAAGTAGACCCCTTCAGGGGTGCGCTTGTCGTCTTGAATTTGTTTATCGCCGATAATTTGCCCTGTGGTGCAAGGGTAGTTGTGCGTAAGCTTAAAGGGAGTGTTTTTCTGATACAGATAAAATTGCTGCTTTGATTTGTCGATGGCCACCATGCGCAAAGGTAGGGCCGCATCGTGAATGCGCGGCTGCCATGTTTGTGCTTGACTTGCTTGTCCGCTCCACAAGCTCACAACCAAAAGCAGTAAGAATACGCTTATGGCAAGAGGCTTACTTCCTAACCCTTCTAACTTCTTATACATTACGTATCTCACAGTAAAACATATGTTAAAGCACTATACAGTAATATTTCAGTAGGTAACATGTAGTAACGATATACTTTTTGCATGGTGTCATGATGTACAGTACGGTAACAAAAAAATTAAGGGCGGCGCACGAAGACGCCGCACATGTTTTTAAGAGCGCCCAAGGGCTACGAGTTCTTCGCGTGTAAATAAAGCTAATAAATTATAACCATTGTCCTGCAAAATTTCTCTGCCGCCTTCTTGGCGGTCTAAGATAGTGCAGACGGTGACAATTTCAAGGCCGGCATCGGCTACGCGCGTACAGGCTTTAAGTAAAGAACCACCGGTGGTGACCACATCTTCTACCATGGCTACTTTATCGCCTTTTTCAAAATTTCCAAGGCCCTCTACATATTGCCCTGTGCCGTGTCCCTTGGCTTCTTTACGCACGAGTAAGCCTGCCAATGGGCGACCTTGTTCGTGAGAAATAACCGTAGTGGCAGAAACTAGCGGATCGGCGCCAAGGGTCATGCCCCCCACACCTTTGATGTCCACATCGGCCAACAATTTGTTAAAGAGGGTGCCAATGAGCCAAGAACCTTCGGGGTGCAAGGCCGTAACACGGCAATCAAAGTAATAATCGCTCTTGCGGCCCGAAGAAAGGGTGAAATCCCCTTCTTTATAGGATTTTTCTATAAGAATGCGAGCGAGGCGGCGTTTTAATTCTAGCATGTAGATACTCCTGCAAGGTTAGGATTGAAAAATACGTGCAAAAATAGCATCTTCGTGCTGTAAGTAGTAACTTGAATCAAACAATTGTGCAAGGGTTGGCGCATCAATAAGCGCTGTAATTTCTGCATTGGCACGCACAATGTCGGCGAAAGGTTTTTGGCTTTCCCAGCTTTGCATGGCACAAGCTTGCACCATTTCATAGGCTTTTTGGCGGGAAAGGCCTTTGTCGATGAGGTTGGTAAGCACACGTTGAGAATAGTACAGACCCAAGGAGTGATCCATATTTTTTTGCATACGTTCAGGCTTTACCACCAAATTGCTGAGCAAATTGTTTAAGCGATGCAAAATATAGTCGGCCAAAATGGTGGAATCGGGCATGATGACTCTTTCCACGGAGGAATGGCTGATATCGCGTTCGTGCCATAGAGCTTGATTTTCCATGGCGGCCACAGAGTTGGAACGCAATAAGCGAGAAAGCCCTGTCATGTTTTCGGCAGAAATGGGGTTTTTCTTGTGTGGCATGGCCGAAGAGCCCTTTTGCCCTTTTCTGAAGCCTTCTTCTACTTCTAACACTTCCGTGCGTTGCAAATGACGCAACTCTACGCACAGGCGCTCAATGCCGCCGCCCATGATGGCAAGGGTGGTGAAGAACTGAGCATAGCGGTCGCGTTGTACAATTTGAGTAGAGTGCGGGTCAACCTCAAGGCCCAAATGCTGCATGGTTAAGGCTTCTACGTCAGGGCCTAAAAAGGCATAGGTGCCCACGGCGCCGGAAAGTTTGCCCACGCGAATGTTTTCGAGGGCATCTTCCATTCTTTGCAGATGACGCGTAAATTCTGTATAATATCCGGCCATTTTTAGGCCAAAAGAGGTGGGTTCGGCATGAATGCCGTGAGTGCGGCCCATGCACAAGGTGCCCTTCCAATCGTGAGCCAATTTGTGCAAGGTATGTAAAAGCATTTTGATGTCTTCTACGATAACCTTACCTGCATCCATCAGCATGACAGCGTTGGCGGTATCCACAATATCAGAGGAGGTGCAGCCCAAGTGAATGTAGCGCGCTTCTGGCCCTACATATTCTTCTACGCAGGTGAGAAAAGCGATGACGTCGTGGCGGGTTTTTTCTTCAATTTCCAGCACTCTGTCCACATTGAAAGCGGCTTTTTCGCGAATAACTTCCATGGCTTCAGCGGGAATGCGGCCCAATTTGTGCCACGCTTCGCACACGGCTAATTCTACCTTAAGCCAAGCGTCATAGCGTTTTTCTAAAGTCCAAAGGTCACTCATGGCTTTGCGGCTATATCTTTCAATCATACATCATCTCCTTACTTGAACGTGGAAAATTTGGGTTAGGCTTGGGCGCTTTTGCTTGCGACAGGGCTTGTGGAGGAAGCGCTTGAAGATACTGTTGGCGTTGCTGTTGTTGTGGCGGTGCCAGTATTTTCTGTCCCTTTGCTTTCAAGGCTTTTGCTGTCCGCTGCGCTTTTGGCAGCGTTGGTTGTTGCGCTTTTGCTTGTGTCGGATTGCGTCGAAGAATTTTTACGATTACCGTATTCTGTTACATACCAGCCGCCACCCTTGAGCACAAAGGCTGTATTGGAAATAATACGCTGGGCAGTGCTTGCGCACTCAGGGCAAGGTGCTGTGGCTGTGGTGTCTTTTATGTTGAGCCATTCTTCAAAAATATTTTGACATTGCGGACATTGGTATTCGTAAATAGGCATAATCTATCCTGAAATAAAAGGAATTGTGTTTGATTGTAATAAGAAAAAGGGACAGTATTGTGGCCCTGTGTTAAAAAAGGCAAAGGCCCGTTCATCCAAAAAATAGAGAACAGGCCCCAAAGGAAAATAACCTTATTTCGCCTTTGCTTCTGCTTTAGCGTCACGAATGCGTTGCTTCAGACGTTCGGCACGACGCTTGCGGCGACGGTCTAATTCTTTATGGCGTTCAATTTTCTTTTGCCCCATAGTGGCTCTCCTTAATAAAATAAGATACAAACCCTTATGCCAGATTTTTAGAAATGTCTAGGATTATCTCATGAGAAAAAAATTGTTCTTTGTACTATTCTAAGGTAAGAGAGAAAAAAATTGATACCTTTTGCAATATATTCGGATAATAGCAAGTAATATGAGGAGTACTTATGAAAAATACCTATGCTTTTTGTAAATTATGCGCTTTGGGCGCTTTATTTTTGTTCTTTGCGGTGCCAAGCTTTGCCGCCAATACGGTGCATAAAGTTTTAGAACCGCTAAATCTTACTGCGCCTATTTTGGTGCCCGCCGGAGCAAAAAGCGCCGAAGCGCGAGCGCTTTCTTTACAAAAAGAGCGGCAGGGCTTGCATTCTTGGACAGAGCTTGCGCCTTCCCTTGAACGTTCTTTGACTTACGTGAAAAAACAACCGCAAGACGCATACGCCATTGAGCATGCCACAAAAACAGGCCCTGTACGCATTACATGGCAACAACTTACGCAATCTTTAGAATTGTTACAAAGCTTGCTACCGCAATTAGATAAAGATCCTTCCCTATTGGCTAAGCATTTCCAATGGTTGCACTTGACGCCTAAAACGCACTTTACGTCCTATTTTTCACCGGTCATGGCGGCGAGTCGTGTTAGAAAAGAAGGTTTTACGGCTCCTTTATATCGCTTGCCAGAAGAAGTGGCACCGCATCTGGCCCAATGCTTGCCCACGCATACCTGCCCCGATGATGCCTTTACCAAGGTTATTCGCCCCGATCCGCCTTTTTTAAGCCGCGCCGCCATTGATATGGACGGAGCCTTAGCCAATCGAAACTTAGAAATTGCTTGGCTCAAACATCCCTTTGACGTGTATTGGTTTATGTTGCAAGGTTCCGGATTGTTAACCTTTGAAGACGGCAGCACCCAAGCGGTGCTTTTTGCCGGACTTAACGGGCATAAAGGTGAAAGCATGGCAGGCTATCTTATAAGAACCAAACAGCTTTTGCGTAAAAACGCCACCCTAAAAGGCATGCGCGTATGGTGGGATAAAGCCACAGATAAACAGCGTCGCGCCTTTTTAGAGGCTTCTTCTGGCTATGCTTTCTTTCGCTACGGGCCCACAAAGCCGCAAGGGAGCATTGGGGCGCCCCTCACACCGTGGGTAAGTATGGCTGTAGACCAACGCATTTTGCCTTTGGGCAGTATTTTGGCGTACAATTTGCCCACAAAAGGAAAGAAAAATCTTCCCGGTGTAGTGGCTGGCAATACACGTACGCTCAACGGTCTTGGTTTTGCTCACGATACCGGTGGAGCCATCAATATGCGCCGCATTGATATGTACGCTGGAGAAGGAGAAGGCGCCCATGCCCAAGCACGACAAGTGTACACCAAGGGCGATATTTGGTTATTAGTGAAGAAAGAAGATAAGAAATAATTTTTTCTGGGGGGAACTTTCCCCTAAAGGAACAAGGCTAACGCTAAAAATTCCCCCCCCCAGCCCTCCCCTCAAAAAATTATATTTACTACAAGAGATTGTCTTTTTGGTATTTCCTCTATTTTCCTCTTGTCTATAAGCGATACCTATTGTATACAACGTGCTTGTAAATTTATTTTGTTTTTGGAGTACTGTAAAAATGAAAAAATACAATGTAGCCATTGTTGGCGCCACTGGTGCCGTGGGGCATGAGCTGTTAAAAGTGCTTGCCGAGCGTGAATTTCCTATTGATACCTTATCTTTACTTGCTTCTGCGCGCTCTGTAGGAAAGGTTATTTCTTATCAAGGCAAGGACTATACCGTGCAAGAAGCTACGCCGGATTCCTTTAAAGGTATGCACATTGTGCTTTTTGCCGGGGGCTCCATTAGCAAGACCTTGGCTCCTGAAGCTGTAAAACATGGCGCTGTATGTATTGATAATAGCAGTACATTTCGTTATGACCCCGAAATTCCTTTGGTAGTGCCCGAGGTAAACCCCGAAGATGTAGAATGGCATAAAGGCATCATTGCCAACCCCAATTGCTCTACCATTCAAATGGTGGTGGCCTTGAAGCCTTTGCACGATGCTTTTGGTTTAAAGCGCGTGGTGGTCTCTACCTACCAAGCTGTGTCTGGTGCTGGTAAGCCCGGCCTTGATGAATTAGAAGCTCAAGTGGCTGATACTGCCGCCGGAAAAGCGCTTACGGTGGAAGCTTTTCAGCATCAAATTATGTATAATGTTATTCCGCATATCGACGTTTTTCAAGAAAATGGCTACACCAAAGAAGAAATGAAAATGGTGTGGGAAACACAAAAAATGTTGCACGATGCCAACATTCGCGTAAGTGC
>CAYJHX010000071.1:3637-8135 GCA_964369395.1 uncultured Desulfovibrionaceae bacterium | reverse complement strand
AAAGAATTTTTTGTACATCCATGGTGATGACTTCGCTCATAGTGTTTTCCTCTTTGTGTGTTGAAAATAGCATGTGGCAAAACTTTTGTGTACTATAAAAAGTTTCTGACCATTTGTATCAATAAAATGCCTATGGTGCAAATACAAGTAAGCCCCCAAAAAAAAGACTCCTACACAATTCATTGTGCGGAGTTTTATGGAGCGTTGACAGCAGTCAATGCGACCGATAAATCAAGAATAGGCGCAATTTACTTGCGCCGTTAAGCGATTGCTTTTCGTGTCTTTTAGTCCTGCACAGTAAAATTTTTGTTTTGAAAACTTTTTTACAATTTTCACAAAATTATACTGAAAAAGTAATTGTGCAGGACTCTTAAAAAAAGAAGGGCTTACATAACTTGAAAAAAAATACGACTTTCTACGTCAGAAAGTCGTATTACTTAATGTATCTTTATGGAGAAAAGAATGGTTTATTTCTTTTCAGGAGCCTTGGCGGCGCCTTCTTTCCAAAGCTTATTTACTTCTACCAACACAGCTTGGGTCAAATCCATGCTTTGTTCGGCATACAACACGCCGCCAGCAGTAATGTCTACAACATAGTTGATGCCCTTAGCTTGGGAAATTCTGCGTGTGGCTTCAAAAACAAGCGTTACCATTTCTTGACGAATTTTTACTTCGTCTTGCTCTACCTTACGGGTAAAGGTAAATTGAGCTTCGTCAAACTTACGCTTTAGCTTAACAAATTCCACTTGCTTTTTTTCGGTGGGGCTTTTTTGTAAGGCTTCGGCCTTGCTTTGCAAGGTTTTGGCTTCGGCTTCTAGTTTCTTTTTTTCGGCGCCGTATTTTGCGTCCATTTTAGCTTTGGCATCCACAGCGGGGGCGCTGTCTCTGGCAATAACTTGCATGTCAACAACACCTATTTTTATTTCAGCAAGGGCAACGCTTGCCATCATGAAACTCATAACAAAAGCTAAACATAACACTTTACGCATGGAAATCTCCCAATAGTTTAAACATTACATATCGCCCCAAAAAAGTAGGGCGACATCATTTTGACGAAACATAATCTACAGATAGTCTAGAAAAACTCTAAAGGCAAGCAGAAAAGGTAGGAACTTGTATTTAAAGTTATAAGGCTAGGGGGGTTGCATAACATAAGCGCTTTACTCGGTCAAGGCAAAATGTGCTTTGCTTTTTTCGAGGATTTGTTGGTTGTAGTTGACAATACCAAGCCCTATGCCTTGTGCCAGTAGCATGCGATAGGCTTTATTTTTTAGCAGGGCAGCTTCTTGCGTGTTGGTGCAATAGCCCACTTCTACTAAGACGGCGGGCATGTTGGTGCCAATAAGTACGTGGAAGGGGGCAGAGCGGGTACCGCCGTCCTTGGTGGCAAAACCTTGCGTTTGGGCAAGGCCCACGGCGCTGCTTTGTATAGATTGTGCGAGGTCTTTGGACTCATCGGTGCGCACATTAAGCAGCATTTCTGCCAATACATTTTGTAAGTCACCAAGCTTACGATCACTGACGGCATTTTCTAACGTGGCCACATGAGAGGCCTCACTGTTTTTGGCAAAGTCTAAATAGTAGGTTTCAAAGCCGCGGGTATTACGGTTGGGCGAGGCGTTCACATGAATAGAAACAAAGACATCGGCTCCGGCTTCATTGGCATGATCTGAACGCGAGCTTAAAGGGATAAAGGTATTGTCTGTACGGCTATAGATAACGGTAAAACCTTTTTCCGTGAGAACGGCGCCCAATTGCTTGCCAAGCTCTAAAACAAATTCTTTTTCAACAATGCCGTTATGGCTTGTGCCGGGGTCTTTTCCGCCATGTCCAATATCAATATAGACTGTGCGCACCGAAAGACCAAGTTGGGCGGCCATATCTTCTGTTTGCGCTTGGTCCATACGTTGATTCAGATGACCAGCAGAAGGAAGGGGGGCTTTGGTGCTAAGCTGGGTCTGACCTTGCTGTTGCTGAGTACCGCTTGTGCTTGGGATAGAACGTTGCGCGTCTGTTGCTTGAGGATTTTTGCCTTGCGAAAGAGCTCTATGTTGCGCCATTAAAGCTTCATAGGTCACAATACCGGTATGGTTTGTGTTGTCTGCGCTGCCCATTTGCATTTTCATAATGTCCATCATCTCTTGTTGTGCATTGGGTATGCTGTTATCCTTGGTAGTGAGAGTAGCTGTGGGTACAAGAGGTATCATGGGACGAGGAGGGGGCGCGGTCATGTGAGTAACGTCTTGGGGAGTAACGTTTTGAGAAGTAACGTCTTGGAGCGTGGTATCTTGGAAAGTGGCATCTTGAGCAATGCGAACAACGCCGGTAGTGTTGCTAGAGTCTCTAGCAATGGTGCTGGTAAGGGGGGCATCGTTAGCGTTAGGCGTATTAGAGATATCGGGGGTATCAGTAGAAGGCATGGCGTCAAAAGGTGTTGCCAATAAGATATTACTTTGCTTATCGTTTTGAATTGTTGCTAAAAAATTAGATGCAGGACTGGTGTGTCCCTTTTTTCCACTGAGGGTAATATCCACAAAGCCTAAGGCATCTTGCGACGTGTGTTGCGTCTGCGCCTCTATTTCTAGAGAAGCAGGCGTGTTTTTTGTTGCCACAAGGGGAGAGCTTTGCGGGGGAAAGAGAGGTCGATACAAGGCTACAAAGGGATCGGGCTTAGGGGCGCTTGCCGCAAGCGGGCGCGCTTCAAGCTTATGCAGAGCGATGTAGGGATTTATCGGCGAACGATATTTTTTGTTTTCTTGACCTTTTTGTCCCTGAGCATGGAGAATATCTATGGAAGGACGCGCAGGTGTAACGGGTTTTGCCCGCCAACTTTGTATAACGTCTATAATTTTTGGGGGGGAAATAGTGTATGGGTTTTGCTTGGCTTGCATAAAGGCAAAGCTACGTGTGTTTTGTACAGAGGTAAGACCGGCAAAAGGCGTAGAAGAAGACGCAGAGAGTTTTGCCACAGCACCTTCTTGAGGGCCTAACAGCCATTTTTTACGTGTTTGCGTAATGCGAATTTTCTCTATGGGAGGCAAATTGTGCGTGGCCGCTTTGCTGTCCTTACTTTCTTGCAATGCTTGAGAGGCAGAAGGTTCTTTTTTTGGTTGTGCAGGCGTAGTCGGTGCTTGCGCTTTGGCTTGTGCTTCTTGCGGTGTTTTTTGCCCTTGCTGTGTTTCAGCGTTTTGGTCTTGCACACGCTCTTTTTCCACAGCGCGTTGTGCTTCTTGCTCCTTGCGTTTTTGCTGCGCTTTTTTTTCTGCTTCGGCTCGCGTTTCAAATTGTTTTTGCAATTTTTGTTCTAATTTGCCCACTCGCTTTATCATATCCCCTTTAGGATAAAGATTGCGTATGGTAGAGAGCAAATATTGTGCTTCTTTAGGTTTATCAAGTTTGGCAGCCAAAACAATGGCCGCTTGTAATAAAGCATCGTCAGCCAAAACGCTTTTCCAATATTCTGTGGAAATACGCTTATATCTTTCTAAAGCTAGGTGATAATATTTTTCAGAGCGTTCTTTATCTGCGGCTACTTCTAAGGCTTGAGCCGAGCGCCACAAAGCCGCCGGACGGTTAATCCACGTTTTGTCTTCGGTATAAATGGCGTAAAACTCTTCTGCCATTTCTAAAAAATCTTCTTGATCGCTGGAAGTGTCTTTTCGCAAGGCAGCAAACTCGGCCTTTGCTTCCTCGTAACGGGCCTTAGTGGCTTCGTTTTGTGCAGAGGCTTTATTCTCGGCTTTTTTTGCGGTAACACTTGTGGGTTTTGTGGCGATAGTGTTTTTTTGTGGTGTGCTGTCATAAAAAAATACCACCATGGCCAAGAAAAAGCCTATGAATAAAACAGCAGGTAACAGCCTACGCCCTAGTGATGGAGGTCTTTTTTCTGTCGCAGGGGCAGACGCAGAACTTGGCGCAGCTGTTGGCGTTGGCTCTGGTTTGGATGAGGATTTTTTACGTATAATTCGTGAAGCCATAAGAACTCTATATATTCTGTGAACGTATCTCTATGAATAATATCTATTAAGGAAATGCTGATTTCCTAAGATTTTCATTCTCTAGTAAGGAAGACCAGTTTTGCTAAGGGTGCATGGTATATAAACAGATATGCAGCCTTAGGAAGGTGAGTCTGGCGCAGTTAGAGGGCGAAAAGGCATTTTATCAGCGTTTCTTTAAGAATAATGTGCAGACAATCGTGCGTTTGTAGCATGACTGCTTTTTTCAAAAAAATCAACGCATTTTATACGCGGTTTTACGGTTTTATCTTTCGCAAGCAAGGTCAGCAAAGTGAGTGCATCTGCATAATGACACAAGTATGGATTGCTTTGCTGCTGTGCTTCTTGTAATGATTTGGTATTACGAGAAAAATTATTGTGAGCGAAGCAATATGTTATATGTATTTTAGTAAGTTTTGAAAGCGTGCAGAGCTTTTATTACAAGAAAAATTCACACCTATGCCTTGTTTATGACGCTTTTACCCCTTGCCATTTACCTTTCT
>CAYJHX010000071.1:0-3537 GCA_964369395.1 uncultured Desulfovibrionaceae bacterium | reverse complement strand
AATTCACACCTATGCCTTGTTTATGACGCTTTTACCCCTTGCCATTTACCTTTCTCTGACTTATAAGAATAACATTCTTTTTACTTTTCCTCGCAATTCTTAGGGGAAAAGTATTATTTCGGAGGATATTATTATGATTCAAAGTCGTACTGTTGGCGCGCAAGACGTCAGCGTTGCAACACTTTTTATGCGTCAAGTGTACCTGTGGATGGCCGCAGGTTTGGGTATTACAGCTGTAACGGCTTGGCAAGTGGCTGGTTCTGAAACCATTCGCACCATGATTTTTGGCAACACTTTTGTGCTGATAGCCTTGGTTATTGCACAACTGGGTCTTGTGTTCGCTTTAAGCGCCGCTATTCAGCGCATGTCTGCTTTTACAGCCACAGCTCTTTTTGTGCTCTATTCGGCTCTTACGGGTCTTACCTTGTCTAGCATCTTCATTGTTTACCCCATTGGCAACATTGTGAATGCCTTTGTGGTGACAGCCGGTACATTCTTGGTCATGAGTATTTATGGCTGGGTTACCAAGCGCGATCTTACCGCCATGGGCTCTTTCCTCTTTATGGGGGTTGTGGGCATTTTTATTGCCATGGTTGTGAATTACTTTTTACAAAGCGCCATGTTGGACTTTGTCATCAGCGCTGTTGGCGTACTTGTGTTTACAGGGCTTACCGCCTACGATACGCAAAAAATTAAAGAGTTTGGCGCTGCCGCTCCTTTAAGCGACGGTACTGCAGTGCGCCGCGGTGTTATCTTGGGTGCTTTAACCTTATATCTTGACTTTATTAACCTTTTCCTTTTTATGCTCAGATTTATGAGCGGTAACAGAGATTAAGGCTTGTGAGGGTACCCGCATGTTAGCGGCACGTTGATGTCATAAAGGCATCTTTATCGTTAGCAAGCTTGCATAAGTGAAATTTTGTTATGTTGGCGGAATACCCTAAGTATGTTTAGAATAAATAAATATTGTTGGTGGATCTTCGTATCACATCGTTGACCTTTCCCCAAGGAGCTTCTGGCCTTTAGGCACGGCGAACCTTGGGGAATTTTTTATACACACACTACAATTTACGAGATATGCCATGGGAAAAGCAAAAACATGCGCATGCGGTAAGGATACATGCAAAAAAGAAAAATGCAAAAAATACAGGAAACTGCACGGACTAGAAAAAAAGAAAAAAGCCGCAAAGAAGAAAAAGGATTAAGCCAGACTTCTTACGATAGGCTTGATCTGTCCGAGGCATCTTCTTTACCTGTTACTGCTGAACAATTATTAAAAATATTACGTTCAGGGCAAAAACCTGTACGTCTTGACCAAATTTTACGTATTGCCGATATTCCGCGTCGCCAAAAGAAAACGGTTGAAGCCCTTTTGTACAGCCTTGCTAAAGAAGGCCGCCTTGTGCGCGTGCACGGGGGGCAATGGGTAGTCAGCGATCAAATACGCACTTTTGTAGGGCGCTACAGCGTACAGCGCTCCGGTGTGGGCTTTGTGGATATGGCTCAGCCAGAAAATGCAGAAAACGCCTCAGGTACAGAGGGAAAAGGTAAAAAGAACACCTCTCTTTCTATTTTTATTCATCCTTCACAGGCCGGCGAAGCGTGGCATGGAGATACCGTGCGCGTGGCTTTGCTCCCCAAGGCACGAGGGGGCGAAAGAAGGGGGAGCGGCAAAAATAAAGCTTCTTTGGGTTCTTCAAAAAAAGAAGGCGGGCATGCTTCCAATCCTGAAGGCCGTATAGTCGAAGTGCTTGAACGCAACATCACCGAACTTATGATGCGTATAGACACACAAGGCAGTGCTGCAAAGCGTTCTCGCCATGCTGACGGCTATGCCCCGCGTAATAAAAGGCAACGCCGTACTACGGCTTCTGGCGCTTCCGCTGGGGCGTATATGTACGGTAACCCTTGCGATATGCGCTTTTCTTTTTCTTTGCGTGTACCCACAGAAGATATTCCTGTAGAATTTTTGCAAGATATGGCGCATAATGCCTTACTTTTAGTGCGTCCTACGCACCAAGTGGGCGCTGAGCTTTGGGAGGCTGAAGTTATTTCCGCCCACGGACGCGAAGATGATGTGGCTGTGCAAGAAGAGTTGGTAAAAATCAACCATCAATGCCCTGACGAATTTCCCCCCACGGCTTTGGAAGAGGCCAACGCCTTGCCCCCTCAGCCGCACTCACAAGACTATGCATTTCGTGAAGATTTACGCCATTTGCCCTTTGTGACCATTGATGGCGAAACGGCGCGCGATTTTGACGATGCCATATACGTGCAGCCCTTGACGCCTTTAGATTCTCTTAATGCCGCAGAAGGTGGCGGCTGGTCTTTGCATGTGGCCATTGCTGACGTAACGCATTATGTGCCGCAACATTCGGCACTGGATAAAGAAGCCAAAAGGCGCGGCAATTCGTGGTATTTTCCCCAATCGGTGGAACCCATGTTTCCAAAGTCTTTGTCTAATGGTTTATGCAGTTTAAACCCGCACCAAGACAGACTTGTCATGGTGGCGCATATGCATTTTGACGCTCACGGTCAGCGTATAAAAAGCAACTTTTATGCCGGCGTCATACATTCCCACGCTCGCTTAACCTATACGCAAGTGAAAGACCTTGTGCTGGACAATGACGCGCCAAGCCAAGAAGAGTTCATCACACAGCCTCATGGGCAAACCGTATTAGCTATGTTGCGCCATGCCGAAGCCTTGGCTCGTAGCCTAGAAAAGATGCGCCTTGAGCGGGGAACGCTGGATTTTCACCGACCTGAACCGGAATATCATTTTAATGCCGCAGGCCATATTACCGCCATTACACGCAAAGAAGAACATTTTGCCCACAAACTCATTGAAGAATGCATGATTGCTGCCAATGAGGCTGTGGCAGAGTTTTTAGAAAAAAAAGATATTCCTTTTTTATACCGCGTGCACCCAGAACCGGAAGATGTGCGTCTTGAGGGCTTATTCCGCACCCTTGCCTCCACATCTTTGGCAGAAAATCTACCACGTCACCCCAAAGCTCAAGATTTACAAAGTATTTTGCATGCGGCTCAAGGCAATGATGAAGAGTTTGTTGTAGGGCGTCTGGCCTTGCGCACCATGCCTCAAGCGCGCTATCAGCCAGAAAATACCGGGCATTTTGGGCTTGCTTCTACGTGCTATTGTCACTTTACCTCACCTATTCGACGTTATGCCGATATGGTAGTACATCGGGCGTTAAAATACGCTTTGCGTAAACAACTAAAGCCTATGCCCGAAGGTTTTGTATATGACCCTGCCCCCTTACCCGAAGACTACAAGTTATTGGCCTTGGGAGACGGCCTTAATGTTTGCGAACGCGCCTCCATGGAAGCCGAAAGGGAAATGGCTCGGCGTTTGGCTGTGCTTATTATGCAGGGGCACGAAGGACAGGACTATACGGGAATCATTGCCGGCGTATCGGATTTTGGTATCTTTGTAGAGCTGGACAGCATGCCCGTGGAGGGTATGGTGCCTATACGGGCTTTGGGTGATGATTTCTTTGAATTTGATGTGGAAAAACA
>CAYJHX010000070.1:6641-8138 GCA_964369395.1 uncultured Desulfovibrionaceae bacterium | reverse complement strand
AACGTACACACGATTTCCAATCGTGCTCCTTCGACCAGCTCAGACACCTCTCCGCACAAGCGAAGAAACTTATATGTAAAAACTTCGCTCTTGGCAAGTCTTTTTTTGTCAAAAAATGCATTTTATTGCAGAAAAAAAGACAACACCTAAAAAGGTAAACAATTCAAAAGATTTATAAAACACACATAAGCATCATATGTAGGCGTTTATGTGCGATAGTCTGCATTACAGGTCACATAATCGTGCGAAAGATCTGAAGCCAGCAGCACATATTTCCCCGGCCCTTGGCCAAGGCCGATATTAATGGTTACGTCTGTACCCCGTAAGGGTTCCTCCAGAGCCGCGTCGTGGTTATCTGCGGTGGGTTGTCCTGCGGTAAATAATTCTACGCCGCACAAAGACATACGCACATCTTGCGGATTAAACTCTGCTCCGCTACGCCCTACAGCGGCAATGATACGCCCCCAGTTGGCATCGCGCCCATACATGGCCGTTTTCACCAGTTGCGAATGCCCCACAGTACGCGCCACTTTTTCGGCATCTTCTTGGTTTTTGGCCCCTTCTACCTCAATGCGAATAACCTTAGTGGAGCCTTCGCCATCTTGTACCAACATATAGGCCAAAGAACCCAAGATATCTTCGAGAGCCGATTGAAACGCCTGCATATCTTGTGCATGGTTAGCATCAAGCACCACACCGGAAGCTCCATTGGCAAAGCCAAGTACAGTATCATTAGTGGAAGTATCGCCATCCACCGTCACTCTATTAAAGGTCACATTGACGGCATCCACAAAAATCTTTTGCCATAATGCAGGGGCTACAGCAGCATCACAAGCCACTACAGCTAACATGGTGGCCATATTAGGGCAAATCATGCCAGCCCCCTTGGTCATCCCCGTTAAATGCACAGTACCGCCAGAAAGTTGCACTTCGCTATCGCCAAACTTAGGAAAAGCATCGGTGGTCATCATGGCTTTGGTAAAATGTTCTTCATCTTTGGTACCAAGGCTTTCTTTAAGCACGCACACGGCATCGGGCCATAATTCCATGATGAGCTGTTTGCCGATAACACCGGTAGACATGGGCAAAATGCAGTCTGCATCTATACCCAACTGCGCCCCCATAAGCTCTAGAGTTTGCTTACAATTGGCAAGTCCTTCATCGCCTGTGCAAGCATTGGCTTGACCAGAGTTCACCATAACGGCACGCACATCGGCCTTAGGATTAGCAAGAATACGTTGACATTCCAAAACCGGTGCCGCTTTAAATGCGTTAGTGGTAAAAATACCCGCCACAGCACAAGGCCCATCTGAAAGAAGAATTGCCACGTCGTCGCGTTGCGCACGCCGAAATTGTGCATTGGCGGTGCCTATGCGAAAACCTTTGGGTAAAGCCATGAATATATCCTTTTTATAGTATACGCGTATAATTTTTTTGTTGTCAAAGTTTCTCGTCTACGTACTATATCACCTGCTGGCAAAACTACCTTGCTTACTG
>CAYJHX010000070.1:0-6541 GCA_964369395.1 uncultured Desulfovibrionaceae bacterium | reverse complement strand
ACCTTGCTTACTGTACGAGGGTCAAGCGTAAAAATAGCAGATATTTGCTCAAGCGTTAAAAAATTTTTGGCAATTTTTATTCATGAGCAGCCTATTACAAAAGTCTACTCTAGACAGGCTGTACAAAAGCAGTGCGATGCAAGGAAGTTAAAAAAGTAAAAATATACGGCCTATTAGAAACACAAAGCTCTTTGACTTTTTTAGGCTGACAACGCAGATTGCTGGTTTCCAACAGCCTGCTTTGCGCCGCTTTTATCAACACAACTGCACAAGAGGACTAAAAGCCCTCCTCTATAATCTTTCAAGGTGTCCGGCGCCCCATGTGCGCAAAGCATGCAATACTGGAGAAAGGGTTTTACCGTATTCGGTTAGTGTATATTCAACTTTGGGCGGCACCTCGGCGTAGACGGTTCTATGAACAATGCCATCTTCCTCAAGTTCACGTAATTGGTTGGTGAGCATGCGCTGTGTTATTTTGGGTATTACTTTTCGAAATTCACCAAAACGCAAGACGTCATTTTCGATAAGTTTAAAAACAATGACGGCTTTCCATCTTCCGCCTATAACCGTTAGAGCGGCCTCTACTGAGCATCCACACGGTTTAGAATATTCACGTGCCATATTTTCTTCCTAAAAAAACTAATAATATCAACGAAAGTATACTTCTTGTAAGTATGTCATTTCTTTGTGCCTACTTGCACATAACGCGTGTATTCTTTTATATGATTCTTATGTGCATAGCAAGCAGCACAAATATGTTTTTTAGAATATATTTTCATTCAAACCATAAAACTTAGGAGAAAAATTATGTCAATTTCACGTAGAAATTTTTTGCAAGGTTCTGCCCTTGTGGCGGGAGTAGCAGCTTTTACCGCCCCCGCAAAAGTTTTTGCCAATGAGCAAAAAGAAATAGGAGCCATCGAGGCCATTATGACGCGACGCAGCATCCGTGGCTTTACGGATAAACCCGTCACCGAAGAACAAATGGAGACTATTTTGCGTGCGGCCATGGCAGCCCCAAGTGCGTATAACGAACAACCGTGGGAATTTATCGTTGTCGATGATAAAGCCAAGCTTGCGGCTGTTTCTAAAATGAATAAATACGCCACCTTTGCCAAAAACGCCCCTGTGGGAATTTTAACCTGTATAGATTTTAACAAAGTACGCCATCAAGACCAAAGAGATTATGGCATTATTGATGTTTCTATTGCCACGCAAAACATTTTGCTTGCCGTTCACGCCCTTGGCCTTGGAGCCACTTGGACAGGAATTTACCCCAACAAAGCTCTTGTTGAGCCCTTCATGAAAGAGTTTAACTTGCCGGAAAATATTATTCCACTGGCCTTTGTACCCATTGGGTATCCTCAGGCTACACCAAAGCAAAAAAATCATTTCAAACCTGAACGTATTCGCAAAAACACATGGAAATAAACATCATGAAAAAAACATTTTTGAATAACACACGGTATATACAAGCTTTATTGCTTTGTATGTTCATGCTCAATGCGCCTTTGGCTCATGCCGCGCCAAAAAATAATGACACCATCGCGGAAGTGGAAATCGTAGCGCAATTTGACACATTGCGTCCAGGTTATGTGGCTATGTCAAGCGATGGACGAGTTTTTTTGACAGTATCGCCTTTTTCTCAGCCTGAAACAAAAGTGGTTGAACTTTTTACCGATGGAAACACAGCAGCCTATCCCAATGCACAATATGCTAGCGGTAAAGACTCCATTATCCAAAGCACCATTGGCATGAAAATGGATAGCAAAGATAACCTTTGGATCTTAGATATGGCCAATAGGGAATTTATTATTTGGAATACAAAAAAGAACGTCTTACACAAAATTCTTAAAGTTCCAGCCAATGTGCTTAAAGACACTTCTTTTTTGCAAGATTTTGTTCTAGATGAAAAGCGTAACAGAATTATTATTGCAGACCCAACACGGGGGAAAGACCCAAAATATCCGGCTTTTATTGTGATGGATATGACGAGCGGTCATGGGGTACGCATGGCTGAAAATCATACAGATTTACAGTCTGAAAAAGAAAACGGCTCCCCTCTCAATCCCATTGCCATGGATCCACAACAAGAATGGGTTTACTTTGGGTCTTTGCACGGGACTAAAATTTTTCGTGTACCGGCAAAAGCTTTTGATAACGAAAAAGCATTGCTACAAAGCATAGAAATTTACGGCCCCAAACCGTATTGCGACGGCATTGCAGTAGATGCTCAGCAAAATGTGTATATTACCAATATACAAGATCAAACCATTGGCGTCACTCAAAAAGGAAAGTATAAAAATATCGCTCGCCTTCCTACCGGTCAGTCTTGGCCTGACGGTCTTTTTATTAAAGATGATTATGTGTATGGTGTCGTTAATCAATTGAATAGATCGGCCGCGCTTAACAATGGCAAAGATATAACAAAGCCGCCTTTCTTGGTAGTGCGAACAAAACTTGTTCCATAGCAATAAAAACATATAGTAACCTGTAAAAAAATCAGCAAAAAGCCAATTGTCAAAAAAACATTACAACATTGACTTTTTCGACAGGCTGATTTGCAATTGTGCAGAGGCCCGGCTTATCAAAAAAATAAACGAGCTTTGGTAACTATTTATGCAACAAACAAAACACAAGGAGAACACGATGGAAAACGTAAAAGGTATTGAATTATTAAAAGAACGTAGAAGTGTACGGGCATATAAAGATGAAATCGTCAGTAAGGACGTTATGCAAAAAATTATGGACGCTGCACGTTTTGCACCTTCTTGGGCTAATTTTCAAGTGGCACGCTATACGCTTATCACTTCCCCTGAAAAAATCGCTCAGTGCATTACCGACGGCGTTAATGATTTTGCATATAACATTAGCACATTAAAAAATGCAAAAAACGTGGCTATTCTAAGCTTTGTAAAAGGGAAAAGCGGTAAACTTGACCCAGAAAAAGATGAATTTGCCACCAATAAGGCCAATGTATGGGAAGTTTTTGATGCCGGCATCGCTTGCCAAACTTTTTGCCTTGCGGCCCATGCTTACGGTGTGGGTACTTGTATAATGGGTATCATTAATGACGCAGAGCTTGCTAAGATTGCCAACCTTCCAGAAGAAGAAACCGTGGCGGCACTTATTGTTTACGGTTATCCAAGCACAGATACGCCTGCAACTCCCAGAAAAGGCGTAGACGAAATTTGTCGCTTTATTGACTAGAGACCTCTACACAATTCTTAAAATAGCTAAAACACATGGATTGCTTCGCTTCGCCCGCAATTGACTTTCGTTATAATAATACGTCAATTACGAGGAGTATAACGACGAAGCAATCCATGATTTTTTATTATGTAAAAGTCTTACTTAACAAAATGAAACCTACTCCCATACAAGAGCCGCCCACTCCCCTTCTGTCACCATACGTGCAGGAGGTAAGCCCTCTGCTGTATACGCAGCTTCCACAGCGTCAGCCTGCATAATCAATAAGCCCGATAAGATAAGGCAAGCGCCCTCTTTACGCAATTGTACCAATTGCGGCGCAAGCTCTTTTAAAGGCTTGGCAAGAATATTGGCAATCACCACATCAAAAGTGCGCCCTTGTACCGCCTCAACGGAACCCAATAGCACTTCAAAACCTTCTTTTTGAGCAGCATCATAATTTTTTATGTGATTCAACTCTCGATTTTCAAGGGCATTATCTACAGCCAACGTGTCAATATCTGTGCCTACGCCATACAGGCCGAACAAGCAGCATCCTATGCCTAAAATACCCGAGCCTGTACCCAAATCCAAAAATTCCATACCCTTCTGGATACGACCCGAATCTAGCAAATCAGAGATAACCCCCAAGCACAAGGCCGTGGTGCTATGATGGCCCGTGCCAAAGGCGGATTTGGGCTCAATAACAATGGCAGAGCGATGGTGCACATCGGTGCTTTCTTGCAACCATGGCGGCAATACAAGAAAACGATCACCGCAAGCAATAGGGGTAAAAAATTCGCGCCAAGCTTTGGTCCAATCTTCATTGGGCACTTGGTGAATCTCAACATTGGCAAAAGGCAAAACAGCGCGAATTTCTTTGGTTACATTTTCTATAAAATCACGGTTTTCACAATGAATACGAAAACAAGTTTCTCCTGTGGGCAGGCTTTCCTCTTCCCACCCAAAAGAAATATGTAAGGCAAGAAGGCCCCACATGATTTCAACTTGTTCTTCCTCAACAATAATATCGCAGCGTGTTAATGTGTTCATAGGTAAAAGGTATAGGGGGCTATAAGCAAAGTCAAGCTCGCATCTTATCCATAGCCTCTTCTGCGTACACTCTGTTCTTATGACGACATTTCTATTTACAAAGGCTAATTGAAAAATACGTTATGTTAAATTTTAGTGTGTTTTCAATAAGAACTAAGAATCGTTTTCGTTACGACGATGATACAGTATCCACAAAAAACCTTTACTTTCATCCAGATACTGCGTACCCTACCATACCGTATTCTTATTCTTAAAACAGCAATAGTTTGCTATTATAGTAACAAAAGAAAAAAATCATTATTAATATTTCTTAAAAAGAAGACATCAGAAAAAACTTAAACACTTTCCCCATGCAAATTTTGCAAATAAACTAAAGATCTTACTACAACATACTGGAGATACATATGCTAAAACTTACCATCATCGGCGCCGGCCCCGGCGGTTATACCACAGCCTTTGCCGCGGCGCGTGCCGGTTGCCAAGTGACCCTCATCGAAAAAAAACATCTTGGCGGCACTTGCCTCAATACAGGTTGCATTCCCACTAAAACACTTAAAGCTACCGCTGATGCCCTTGAAACGGCTAATACCCTCGCCAGTTTTGGCGTAAAACTTACCTCGAAAAATGAAGATTGCGAAGCCGTGGCTTGCGTAGATATGGCAAGCACCTTGGCCCGTAAAGACAAAGTGCGCGATATCCTTGTGGGGGGCTTGGCTAAAACCTGCGCACGCCTAAAAATTACCCATCATGTGGGCACAGGGCGTATTATCAACGCCCATCAAGTGGAAGTAAACACCGAAAACGAAACCCTCATGGTAGAAAGTGATGCTATTATCATTGCTACAGGGTCTGGCATTCGAGAGTTGCCTACCCTCCCCTTTGATGGCACCCATATTATCCATAGCGACCACATCTTAGAGAGAGAAAATCTTCCTGCTAAAATGATTATCGTGGGTGGCGGTGTTATCGGCTGCGAAATGGCCTTTATCTACCAAAGCTTTGGAGTACAAATAACGCTTATTGAAGGGCAAAAACGTTTGCTCCCCATCCCCGGTGTAGACAGCGCCATCAGCAGTCTTATACAAAAAGAAATGAAAAAAAGACGTATTAACGTGCATTTAGGCAGCACGCTTAGCCATGCACGTGTAGAAAACAACACAGTGCATGGACAAATAGAACCACTTGTTTTAGCAGGGGAAACAGCGCCAGCCAATGCCAAAATCACCGCCATAGAAAGCGATGCGGTATTGGTTACCGTGGGACGTACCCCTTATACCCAAGGCCTTGGCCTAGACGACGCAGGCATTGCCACCGATGCCCATGGCTGGATAGTGGTAGATGAACATTTGCGCACCAATATTCCCGGCATTTATGCCATTGGCGATGTGCTTGGCCCCAATGCCATTATGCTGGCCCACATGGCTGCCGCCGAAGGCACACACGCTCTGCGCCATATTCTTGCCCAAAAAGAAAACCACGCCCAAGACATGGATCCCATGAATTATGACGTGGTGCCTTCTGCCATTTTTACCAGCCCCGAAGTAGGCTGTGTGGGCTTAAGCGAAGAGCAAGCGCAAGAGCTAGCCGCCGAAAAATCATGGGATGTGGCCTCTGCCACCTTTCAAATGCGCGAATTGGGTAAAGCCCAAGCCTCCGGACATTTGGCCGGACTCATCAAGCTTGTCTATGACAAAAACTCTGGGCGTTTGCTCGGTGCCCACATCGCCGGAGAACACGCTTCTGATTTGATTGCCGAAACAGCATTGTGCTTGCAAATGGGGGGCAGCGTGCAAGATATCGCCAATACCATTCATGCCCACCCCACCATGGCTGAAGGCCTCTTTGAGTTGGCGCAAGAATTATACATGCCAAAATTTTAAAATACTTCAACAGCCTGTTGAACGCGTTTTGGGAAGGATGGGGGGGCGTAGAGGGAAAGAGGGACTTTTTGGCGCTAGCAAAAGCCCCCCCACCACAAAGAATTATTTAAGTAAAAGTAACTATTTAGGCAATAAATACTTATCCAGCTTTGCTAGCAAATCTTCTACATCTAAAGGTTTTCCAAGGTGATCATTAAGGCCAGCATCAAGGCATTTTTGCACATCTTCTTTAAAAACATTGGCCGTTAAAGCAATAATGGGCACATGCTGAGCATGTACATTATCCATGGCCCGAATCACGCGTGTCGCTTCGTAACCATCGCGACGCGGCATATGAATATCCATAAGCACCACATTATATTCGTCGGCATGCTTTTGCATCATTTCGCAAGCCATAATCCCGTCTTCGGCGCAATCAA
>CAYJHX010000069.1:0-8197 GCA_964369395.1 uncultured Desulfovibrionaceae bacterium | reverse complement strand
CAGAAGCTGCTGGGGGTCTAGAGCTCAGCGGCACACTGGGCGCCGTATGCGAACGTGTTTTCGCCTGTCCATCTCCTGCGGCATGTTCTATTCTCTCAGCCATTTTGGGACGTTCTGTTTTTTTTGATGGCGCCCCCGATACATTAGGAGTGGCGGAATCAGCAGGCGTTGCATGCAAAAACTGTGCTGCTGCTGCATCACTCGGTGCAAAACTGCCACCAAGTCTTGCTTCCAAACGTGCCAATTGCGCCCTTTGTTCAGCAAGTTCTTTACCTATGTGCCGTATTACCTTATCTTGCCCCACCAAGATAAATACGAACATGGAAAAAATACCCAAAAAAAATAAAATTTCAAAAATCATCGTAGACATACTGAGGCCTTTTGTATACCTGTTTATCAAGACGCAGGAAGAGACTCTTTCAGCATCTTACACTTACATTTTATGTGCACGCACAAAAATTTCCCTTTACCAAATATAAAAAATGCACACAAGTCCTTATCATAAGGGACATAAAGAAGCAAGGATTAGTATGAGTAACACGCCCTTACGCCCCCATTTAGTCATGGCCGATGCCCAAGGAAATATTTATGACCATCCTGATTTGTTGATGGTATGCCGCACAGGCACCCAATGGGCTTTACCCCGCCCCGATGAGCTTATGCCCTTGCCCCCCGAAAGCGAATTGTTTTTCTTGCCGCAACGCCGTGCCGTGGGTCTTGATGCCGAAAGCGGCGAAATGGAAGTGTTGGAAGATTTGGCCGTAGCGGCCTTTGCAGCACCTGCGCACACGTTAACAGCGCACCCTGCCTATGCCACAGACCCCAACGCCCCTCTACTGCCTCTCTTCGCCTATGGCGCTGTGGGCTTTGCCAAGGGGCGCTTTTACATTTGCGCCAAAAAAGTGGACACAGACACAAGGCAAGAGTTTCGTAAAGTAAAACGAAATCTGCTTACAAAAAGCGTACGGGAACTCACAGAAAAATTCCCCGACAATCGCCTTATTCAGCACATTATGCATAAATGTGTCTTGCAATACGATTGCCCCGCAGCACGCAACTTAGCCTTAGGGCGCCACGAAGCCCCCTTACCCACTTCTCGCGTGTGTAATGCCCGATGTATTGGCTGTATTTCGCAGCAAGAGGACGATTCCCCCATTGTGACCACACCGCAATGCCGTTTAGATTTTTGCCCCAGCGCTGAGGAAATTGTGGAAATCATGCGTTACCATCAAAGCCAAGAGCAAGAGAAACCCATTTATTCTTTTGGGCAAGGCTGCGAAGGCGAACCATTGACCAATGCAGCCTTATTAGAAGAGGCCGTAGCAACCTTCAGAGAAGGCGGCGGGCAAGGCACCATAAATCTTAATTCCAATGCTTCGCGCCCCGAAGCCGTTGCTGCCCTTGCCAAAGCAGGGCTCACTTCATTGCGCGTCAGCATAAATTCTGCCCGCGAAGAGGTATATACCGCCTATTATCGCCCCCAAGGCTATACCCTTGAAGATGTGAAAACTTCCATACGACTTGCTCGAGAAGGTGGTGTTTTTGTCTCGTTAAACTTACTTTATTTTCCGGGAATTACTGACACCGAAGAAGAGCTAGACGCCCTTATGCATTTGATAGGCTCCTGCGGTGTCAGCTTTATTCAATTGCGCAACCTCAACATAGATCCTGAAATGTATTTGAACGTACTTAAAGATATTCCCATGGGACCTTCGGTGGGCTTTACCAATTTTAAAAAACGCTTACGCAAGGCTTGCCCGTGGATAACCTTTGGTTATTTCAACCCATGGCTAGGCACCAAGGCAGAACTTACCGCTCCCATGCCGGGCACATGGCAAGCCCCCATACCTGTTGCCAAAGGGGTACTTGGTGCCAAAGATGAAGAAATTAGCGCCTCTTCCGACACTATTTTGGATGAAAGCACTCTGTCTGTACACAAGATAAGTGACGAAAAAAGCGTATGATTTTCCCTGTAGGTTCTTTCATCAACGGCCTTGCCATTATGGCCGGGGCCTTGCTTGGTTTGGCATTTGGCTCTCGCATGCCCGAAAAAATGCGCGAACTCATTTTTCAAGGCATTGGCCTGTGCATTTTGGTGTTAGGGCTTCAATCAGCCTTAAAGGGCAATAACGCCATCATAACCATTGGCAGCATTGTCACCGGAAGTATTCTTGGTGAACTATTGCGTATCGAAGACAGGTTGGTCGGGCTAAGCGATAAACTCAAAAAGCTTGTGGGCTCTAGCAATCCCCAGTTTACCGAAGGTTTCGTTACAGGCTCCTTGCTTTTTTGTATCGGCGCCATGGGTATTTTGGCCTCCATCGAAGAAGGCTTACAAGGGGTGCGAGACATTGTGCATGCCAAGGCACTTATTGACTTTTTTGCCGCCATTATTTTGGCGGCGAGTTTAGGTTTTGGTGTCTTTTTTTCTGGTATAAGTGTTTTTATCTATCAAGGAATTATCGTCATTGCAGCTTCTTTGCTTGTATCTTTATTTACCGACCCCGTGCTCACGGAAATAAGCACCACAGGCGGTATTTTGATGCTAGCTATAGCCACAAACATGCTAAAACTTACACACATTCGTATCGGAAATATGTTGCCCTCCCTTGTTATGGCAACTTTTTTTGCCATTTACTGGCCCTATTTCTAGACTAAAGACTAGACAACTTCCAGATATGATATTATTTTGTTAGTACACGTTTTGCACATTACAGCCTTTTTATTCGTGACAAAGATACACTTCTTGTGTATGGTGCCCTCCGGAAAACGTTAGTAAGAATCATTACTATTCTAATTTCTTACCTTTTTACTTTCAGTTCATCCACACTGTAAGAACTTGGGAACATGCGTATGCAAAAAATCACCTCCTCTTTGGAAAATTTTCTGACCAGGTTAGGGCTTGGCATTCGTGCCAAACTCATCGTCATTTTTATCATTATTAAAGTCGTTCCTCTTGTACTTATTGCCTTGGTAGCATGGCAACAGGCCATGAATCTGGGTACAGAAATGCAAGAACGTACTACTGCCCTTGCCGATAAAGCCGTAAGCGAACTTACAGCAGCAGGTAAGCTGGCTGTAAATGACGCTGTAGCCGCCCTTGATAATAGAGGAACACAAGAGATTGAACGCCTTACCACCGACACAGCTCATAAGGTGGCTAACTTTTTGTACGGCCGCGATGATGATTTGCGTGTGCTTGCGGGCATGCCTGTAGATAAAGCTTTGTACCAAAATTTTATCGATAACATGAAAAGAAATGTTATGATAAAAAGTGGATGGACGCTTTCTGAAGACGGAAAAAAATGGATACCTGCTCATAAAGAATCTGACTTCAAAGAACTTACGGCTTCTTCTGATCAAAACACTAATCACTTCAACTATCGTAAGCCGGATCTTTTTGAATTTGAAGCTAAGCCGCTATACTTAGAAGCTACCTTTGTAGGTATAGACGGCAAAGAGCAACTCAAAGTCACCACCTCTGACATTATGGATCCTGCACTTAAAGATATAAGTGACAGAAAAAATACCTATATTAAAGCAGAAACCTATTTTGCCGAATTAAAAAAACTTAAGGCTGGCGAAATTTATGTTTCCGATGTTATTGGCGCCTATGTAAAAACCCCCTTCATCGGCCCCTACATTCCCGCCAATACCGAAAAACGCGGTTTGCCTTTTGAGCCGGAAAAAGCCGCTTTTGCCGGGCCGGAAAATCCCAATGGCAAGCGTTTTCAAGGTGTTATACGTTGGGCTACACCTGTGGAAAAAAATGGCGTCATCATTGGCTATGTAACTCTTCTCTTAAACCATGACCACATCATGGAAATGCTTAACCATTTGACCCCTGCCACAGAGCGCTATACCGAACTTTCTGACCCCATAGAGGGCGACTATGTCTTTATGTGGGATCATAAAGGACGCAATATTGTGCACCCCCGTCACCACTCCATTGCGGGTTACGACCCCGAAACAGGCGAACCCGAAGTGCCTTTCCTTGACGACAGCACCTATAAAAGATGGCAAGCCAGCGGCAAAAGGTATGCGGAGTTTATCAAAGACGAACCTGCCTTTACCAACCAAAGACGCGATGTGAAACCTTCCTTGGACTTGCTCAAGCAAGGAAATGTGGGCCTTGACTGTCGCTATCTTAACTTTGCCCCGCAATGTACCGATTGGTACCATGCTGCTCGCGATGGCGGCTCTGGCTCCTTCCTAATTCTTTGGTCAGGCCTTTGGAAATTAACCACCACGGCGGCCATTCCCTACTACACAGGCCAATACGGAAAAAATGAACTGGGCTATGACAAGCTAGGTTTTGCTATCATTACTGTTACTTCTGGCGTAGAAAACTTCCACGCTCCGGCTAAAAAGACAGAGCAAGAAATTGAAAAAATTATTGCCAATACCGATAAAGAATTAGATGCAGAAGTTGATAAAACGTTTACCACCATCAATGAAAACTTGTGGGAAACGACACTGAGTCTCTCCGTTTCTACCATCGTTATGACGGTATTTGTTATCCTCATTGCTGTGTGGATGGCCTCTGCCATGACCCATAAGATTACCTATCTTATCAATGGTATTACACGTTTTCGTAATGGTGAACGTAACTTCCGCTTTAATTCACCAGTCAAAGATGAGCTTGGTATTTTGGCCGACTCCCTAGATGATTTAGGTAAGAGTATTGAAAACAGCGTTAAGGGCCCGGCCACCATTACCGACCTAGACGGCAAAATCATCTACATGAACACGCAAGCACTCGCCCTTTTAGAAAAAGAGTTGGACGAGGTTACAGGAAAATACTACACAGATATCAGTATTTTTGATAACAGCAACAACCCCATCAACGCCTTCAAAGAAGGTAGAGACCAGTCTGTGGTACTGTATGTGCCCACACACAGATACTACAAAAGCAACCCTTCCTATTACGAAGATAGGGAAGGCAATGCCATTGGCTTTATCATTGTCTTAGAAGACGTGACAAATCTGATCAGCGAACAAGAACGTATTGAACGCGAGCGCGCCTTGCTTGATACAGTTATCTCATCTTCGCCTGACCTTATTTGGTATCAAGACCCCAACGAAACCTATCTCTTTATCAATCCGCGTTTTGCCACCACTTTTGCCAAAAACATGGATGAAATACAAGGAAATAAGGCCGTGGACATATTACCTCCTGCTGTCTATGCTGTCTCGCGTAGCAATGACCAAGAGGCCATTCAAAATGCCTGTCCTGTGCACTCTGAAGAAAAAGTTACCTTTGCCGATGGGCATGTGGAAATCTTGGACGTGGTGCGCACACCATTGTTTACTGCCGACAAAAAGTTCCGTGGTATCCTTGGAGTGGCTCGCGATGTAAGCCAGCGCGTTGCCGTCGAAAAAGAATTGCGCCAAACCCAACGCGACCTTATCGGCGCCGTGGCTGAAGCCAATAAAGCCAGTGAATCTAAAAGTGAATTCTTGGCACGCATGAGCCACGAAATTCGTACCCCCATGAATGCCATCATTGGCATGACCAATATTACCAAGAGAAAGTTAGACGAAAATTGCGACAGATCGGAACTTATGCCCAACGTCGCGCAAATTGAAGCATCTTCCATGCATCTTTTGGGCTTACTCAACGATATTTTAGATATTTCTAAAATTGAAGCAGGCAAAATAGAACTTTCTAACGATGCTTTCTCTCTGCCGAAACTTGTAGAAGATGTGGCTAATATTATACGCCCCCGTTGCGATTCAAAAAATATTCGCTTCACCGTAGTAAAAGACACCTTTACTTGCGATAAATTTGTTTCCGACAGTTTGCGCCTACGCCAAATTCTCATTAATCTCTTAGGCAACGCTGTTAAGTTTACGCCGGAATTAGGAGAAATTGACTTCCGTGTGGAATTGCGTGAGAGCAAAGAAGATAAAGACCTTATCTTCTTCTCCGTGCGCGATACAGGCATTGGCATTGCCAAGGAAAGCTTAAAGACGCTCTTTAACCCCTTCGAGCAAGCCGGCACACACATCACACGCAAATACGGCGGTACAGGCCTTGGCCTTTCCATCAGTAGAAGCATTGCTGTACTGCTCGGTAGTGATATTACTGTGCAAACAGAAGAAGGGGTTGGTAGTGAATTCTCCTTTGCCTTGTGGCTGAAGAAAGATCAAAGTGCCATTACCACGCAAAACCCCCAGAAAGAATCTCAAGAAATTCAACCTGGCAAACGTATTTTGCTAGTAGACGATGTGGACATCAACAGAATTATTGCCATGGAACTGCTTTCTCCCTTCGAATGCATCATCGATGAAGCCAGCGATGGTACTGAAGCAGTAAAAATCTTTGGAGATTCTAAAGAAGGTTTCTACGACCTTATCTTCATGGACATCCAAATGCCTACCATGAATGGTTATGAAGCTGCAAAAAACATACGTCAGCTTGACCGCAAAGACGCTGGCACTGTGCCTATCATAGCCATGACAGCCAATGCCTTTAGAGAAGATATTGAGCAAGCCATGGAAAGCGGCATGAATGCGCACGTAGCCAAACCTATTGATATGGAAAAACTTGTAGACGCATTAAAAACATATCTGTGCTAAATAATCGTCACTAAAAAAACATAACCTAGCAATGGCATACTCTTTATGGGTATGCCATTTTAATTTACGAAAAAACACAGAAATCAATCATGTAGTATGTAGGTAAAACGCACTCAATTCTTTATTTTACTGTATACATAGAATTAAAATATAAGCGACACTTGCATTTTTCTTTAAATCGTCCAAGAATTATACTATTTCTAGCATGATTTTTCCAAAAAAATATTTATTTTATGTGAATAAAAACAATACTATTCTTGTAAAAAAAATTTTTTTCACAAATTATTTTTACTTTTTTCATCTTATACGTTGACATAAGCTAAAAAGAATGTTCTTCTGTTCTTGCGAGTCACGTTAGAACTGACCAAATGTCTTGGCGTGTTTTGTGACTAAATATTTTTTTTGAGAGGATGTTTCCATGCCTAAATCTATCTATGTTGGCAATCTTCCCTGGTCCGCAACTGAGGACCAAATTCAGGAGCTTTTTGCCGAATACGGCACAGTTCTTTCCGTTAAATTAGTGAGTGATCGTGATACTGGCCGTGCACGTGGTTTTGGCTTCGTCGAAATGGAAGATGCTGACGCACCAGCCGCTGTTGAAGCTTTGGACAATGCCTCTTTTGGTGGTCGTACGTTACGCGTGAATGAAGCTCGTCCACGCGCTCCTCGTCCCTCCCGCTACTAGGGCAAACTGATGCTACAGCAGCACAACGCTAGGCTGTAACAATTTTACATGACCGTTAGTTTTGCTCGTCAATTCTAACGGCCATACTTTGTGTATGGATTGGCTTTGCCTGTTGAGACAAGGCCACTACCTGACTTTTAAAATGGCAATGCGCACTTTGTGCCAAGATGCCATTTTTTTACAATATATATCATAGAATTTTACTGATGTTGCCTTTGTATAAATACGGCATACATCAAGGAGTTTTCGCCATGCTTGATCCAAAACAATGTGTATTGCATAGCGGTGGAGCCTCAGGGACAGAAGAATTTTTTGGTTCCCTTGCCGAGCAATGGGGCATTGAAGAAGTTAATTATAGCTTCGAAGGACATCAATCCGCCCGTGCGCGTGGTGTACGTGTTCTTACCTCTGAAGAGTTGGCACTTAAAGACGTTAGCCTTACCTACGTTTCCAAGCTTATGAGCCGCGAATATACCCGTGCACCGCTTTTTAGAAAAGTATTGCAATCCATTTGCTGGCAAGTCAGTGGCGGTAGCGAAATTATTGTTATAGGCGAAATCCAAGCCGATGGCACCGTGAAAGGCGGTACCGGATGGGGAGCAGAATTTGCAAAAATCTGTAATAAACCCCTCATGGTTTTTGACCAAAACAAAAAAGAATGGTTTACTTGGGAAAAAGATAATTGGAATGTTGAAAAAGACCCCTGCATCTTACGCCCACACTTTACCGCTACAGGAACTCGCTTTTTAGAAGATTCCGGCCGTGAAGCCATCAAAGACCTTTTTGCACGCTCCTTCCAAAAATAATTGATGTAAAAAGAATTTCAAGGGTTTGAGTATCTTCTCAAACCCTTTTTTTTTAACCACGGTACATTTTATTGAAAACTTCTGCATCTTTTTTAAATATCGGTTCCGGACTTTTAGCCTTTAG
>CAYJHX010000068.1:5171-8228 GCA_964369395.1 uncultured Desulfovibrionaceae bacterium | reverse complement strand
CCAACTTTAGCTAATAACTTATTAAACATGTGTATATCCTCACTTATTGGGTTATATAATAGAAAGAGTTTTTTTCTAGCCTTTACCTCTTGAAGAAGATAGCGTTTAAATTAGAAAAAAACAATATTTTTCATTCCATTTTGTACTTTTTCTTGCATTCTACCTACGTATTTTGTTTTTTACCCCGATGTAAGATGATTCTCCATGTCCTTTCAATACGCGTAAACTGCGTGTATAGTACAAAAAGAAGGCTTGGTGAACAAAACCCACCAAGCCTTCTTTTGTAATATCTATTTTTATTTGTTAAATTATAATGTCTTCGCTTGTACCGTACTTTGCGTTTTAGAGCTTGTACTACCTGCGCCTGCTTTAGGAGGTGCGGTAATATTTTTTAAGCCAGGCACCACATGATGGGCTTCGCCTTGTTGCGCATCAAAACTTTTTGTAGGTTTTTCTTCACTCTTTTGGGCTTTTTCTGTTTGGCTTTCGCGTAAATATAATCGCCCAGCAACGCCCAAGTCTTCGTACACACTGATAACTTTGGCTTGCAAGGGTTGCCCTTCTTTAATGGTATTTTGCGGTACGGCAAGATAGAAAACACGAGGCAAGGCACCAATTTTCTGTACATAGCGGCAAGAAATAAGCCAATCTTGCTGTCCATCTCCTTCCCAATCACTGATGGCCACCAAGGCCACGTCAATGCGACGTCCGCTACCGGCATAAGTTACTTTGCGTTTGCTTTGCACAGGAGCACTAGAAATACTAAAACCGTTGGCTTGCATAGCTACCGTTTCGCCTTTTTTAAGACTACCAGCAAAGGTGCTTGCACTGTTTCGCGCTATATCATCAAAGAGAAAGTGCGGGGAAAGCTGCGCGTAAAGAATTTTTCCATAATCTTTACCGCCTTGAGCTTTACTGCCTGCGGTGTATTTCATGTTAGAATCTAAAATTTTGCGATCTATGAGTTCTTTACCCATATGATTACCCATGAGGGTAAATTGTGCAGGTTCCATAACGGTGACAGGTTTGGTGCTACAGGCCGCAAGGACGCACAAACTTCCCAAAAGGCACAACAAAAGAAAAAAACGCATACTGTCTCTCGATAAATGATTTATTAGGTATATATAAGCTATTGAAATATTATCTTTACTAAGCATTACCGGGTTTTTTGGCATGTCCCCAAACACTTTGGGCAGACTCTACCCTGTACACTTGGACGTGATACATCTTTCCCTTGGTGCAGCGAGGGCACCCATCGGTAATAAGCAAACAATGCGGGTCAAGCTCAAGGGCGTCAATGCCCGCATTGTGCAAAATTTCTGTGGCGCGGCCTTGCTCCCACACGATGGGGTTGCCACATTTGCCGCATTCCACAAAAAGCAACTCAGGGTCAAAACCTTGATCGTTGAGGTTTAAGACAAGGTTTTGCTTTGACCGCAAACTATCTTTTTTCACGTACTTTGATTCCTTTTCGGCGTATACAGTTTTGTTTTATACGCCTTTAAGGGTAGTATAATATCGAAAGTCTTTATACGCAAGTGTCTTGCTCATTTTTTAATAAATGCGTAAACTGCCTTTATGAAAACACGTCGCCCCATAGGATTACTCTCTGCAGAATTACGCAATCAAATCGCCGCCGGTGAAGTGGTGGAAAGACCCGCTTCTGTTGTTAAAGAACTTGTAGAAAACGCCCTTGATGCGGGGGCCACACAAGTGGATATAGTGCTGGAAAATGGCGGACAAGGGCGCATTAGCATTCAAGATAATGGGCATGGCATTGCCGCCGACGAATTGGAATTGGCGGTAACGCGCCATGCCACCAGTAAAATTCAATGCCTTAACGATCTTTCTTCTATTTATTCTTACGGTTTTCGCGGTGAAGCCCTACCCAGCATAGCTTCTGTTTCGCGCTTTTCCATCACCTCAACGGTGGCAGAAGACAATGGACTGGCTCAACGTATTGAAGTGGAATACGGCACAGTACGTCAGCATGCCAAAACTTCCTTGACTCGAGGAACCATTGTGGAAGTGTGCGATTTGTTTTCTAATATTCCCGCTCGCTTAAAGTTTTTAAAAACTCCCAGCACCGAAAGTAAAAAAGCCCAAGAATGGTTAACACGTTTGGCTTTGGCTCGTCCTGATGTGGGTTTTTCTTTGCGCCTTGGGAAAGGAGATGCTCTACGCGAAGCCTTGCGTTTTTCCGCAGGGCAAAGCCTTGCCCAGCGCATTGGCGAAATTTGGCCACCGCTTATTGCAGAAGCCCTGTGCTCTTTTGATGCTCACCATAAAGGCATGCGCGCCTTTGGGCTCACAGCCTTACCGCAGGTAAGCCAGCCGCGAGCTGACCGTATGCTTTTTTATGTCAATGGGCGAGCTGTGAGTGATAAAACCCTTTCCGCTGCTGTGCGCGATGCCTATAAAGGCCGCCTAACCACCAAGGATTATCCACAAATTGTTCTTTTTTTAGAGATAGATGCCGAAGAGGTAGATGTCAACGTGCACCCTGCCAAAACAGAGGTGCGCTTTCGAGACACCTCGGCGGTATTTTCTTGTATACGACGCGCTGTAGGAGACGTTTTAGACGCGGCGCTGGGAAGCGCTTTAGAACATACTATGGCAGATGTACCCTCACCTTCCTCTCTACTCTCGGAAGGGGGCGCAGTTCCATTGCAACCGCAAGGATTTTGGGGACGTATTGATGCTACCGGTGTTATGGAAGGGCAAAAAATTTCTGTGCCACCGCTACCTACAACAGACGCAACCGAAATGGAACAAGAAGCCCTTGTGTCAGAGAATTTTTCGCAAGAAGATCCTTTTCCTAGCATAACAGCCCGCATGCCTTCGGCATCTTCTGCTTTTTCTGCTTCTCCTACAGCTTTTGGCGGTTTGCGTGAAGGCGCGGCACACTATGGTCATGACCTTGAAAGCAACACACGGCGAGAAATGTACGGTGCACAAGAAATGCCACCTTTATCAGCCTCCGCCTCTGCATCTGGCTTTGTATCTGGCCCCGCATTCGCCTCTGCATCCGAGTCGGAACCTCCCTTAACGCCTTCT
>CAYJHX010000068.1:0-5071 GCA_964369395.1 uncultured Desulfovibrionaceae bacterium | reverse complement strand
ATCTGGCCCCGCATTCGCCTCTGCATCCGAGTCGGAACCTCCCTTAACGCCTTCTTTTTCAGCCCATTCCACACAAGCAATCAGCGAAGGAAACGCATACACAATACCGCAAACGTCTTTGGAATATTTAGGACAAATCGCCACCACCTATTTGCTTTTGCGTAATGCCGAAGGACATTTACTACTGCTCGATCAGCATGCCGCCCATGAGCGCATTCTGTATGCACGTTTGCAAGCTGCAGAAATAGATAAACAATTTTTAGCTTTGCCTTTAGAGATTCCTGTGCACACATCAGAGAAAGAACGTGCTGAAGAGATGTTTTCCCCTTTGCAAAAGTTAGGATTCATCTTGGAATGGGCACAAGATGCCGTGCTCATAAAGGCTTTTCCGGCGCTACTGGAAGGAGGGGCCGCCAAAGCCTTTGTGCAAGAAGTGCTGGCCGGGCGTAAAGATGATTATTCGGCCATGCTTATTTCTTTTTCTTGCAAAAATGCCATTAAAGCCGGACAAGAGTTAACCACCGATGAAGCTGTGGGGCTTATCCAACAATGGTTGGCAACGCCACAGCGAGAATTTTGCCCTCACGGACGTCCGGCAGTAGTGTGCTGGACAGCACGAGATTTAGAAAAAATGTTTAAAAGAATAGCATAGCAGCCTGTTGCAAAAATCGATTATTATTCTTTCAAACACATAAAATTCTTTACATACAAACTTGTTAGGCAAAGAAAGTCTTATTTTTCTTTGCCTTTCTTTTTTTACCTAGCGCCCCTCGAGCATCAAAAAGCCTTTCTCATCCGCACAGTACCATCTATCTATTTGAAAATTTTAACTTTACTCACAAAAAATCTTCTCAATTTTTTCTAGAAAAAATCAAGTAAATTTAAAAAAAATTTAAAAAATACGACCATTTTGCTATTTTCAAATTTTTTTTGAAATTTTTTTTTGCCCATTTTTTGGGCATTTTTTTTCTAGACTTTTTTTAAGGTGCTTTTTTGGCAAGATTTTTTTTCCGAACTAAAGATTTTTTCTATGCTAACATTATAAAATCTCTAGACATTTATTTGCCAAGCCTTTTTTTTTTGATAGAGTAAAGCTAACTCGTCAAGGAAGAGAAAGCCTTTTGGCTTCGTTGGTCTTAGCAGATCAGCTTTCGTCAGAAGCCAAAGAGCATTGACGGGCCACAAGTCCTAGGAGAATGGCTCCGGCTTGAGCAACATTGAGAGAATCAAAATGGTTTTGCATGGGAATCGAAACCATATGCCCACACCGCTTAGCAATACCGGGGCGCATGCCCTTACCTTCATTGCCAAGCACCAGCACCGCTGGCAAGGGCAAAGGATGCACAAAAGCATTGAGCATCTGTCCCTCAGTTCTCATTCCGGTACCGATAATGGAAAAACCAGCTTCCTCGGCTTCATCAAGAGCATGTCCCAAGTTGGTAACTTGGCTCAAGGGTAAATGTTCCAAAGCACCGGCGGCGGCTTTTTTGGCACCGTCTCCTAAATAGGCGCTGTTATGTTTTGGTAAAATAAGCCCTGCAAAACCAAGAGCGTGCATAGTTCGGGCAAGAGTGCCCACATTGCCAGGATCTTGAACTTGGTCCAAAGCCACAAGCAGCGGACGCGGTGCCTTAAGAGCTTTTTCTAAAAGCTCTGCTATGGGAATAAGGGTACTGCTAGCACCAAGTCGAGCCACTACCCCCTGATGTTGTGCACTGCACAATCTATCTAGGGCTACTTGGTCTACCAAAGAGTAACGAATACTCTGAGCGCGGCAAATATCTAACATGATTCCGCTTTCTTGATGACGCAAGCCTTTTTTAAGGAAAAGAGTATCCACTCTTTCGGGATGAGACTGGAGCAATTCCAACACCGGCTTGATACCGGCAAGGAAAGAGGCGTGATTGTGAGAATTTTTTTTCATAGCATGTCCATGGAGTTAATGTTTTAAACCGTGTTTATTTACGCATTATACGTGGGGTATTTATGTCAAGTAAAGTCTTTTTATCAGAAGAAATTTCCTCATGGGAAACCATGAAACAATCCTGGCAATCTTTACACAAAGGTAGATTACTTCTCCTTCTCCTTTGCGTCCTTTTTTTACTTACCGGTTGCGGTAGTAAAGAAAAATCTGTGGTTTCACCGCAAAAAGTTTCTTTACATGGTGTACAGCTTACGCCCAAAGAAAAAGAAATTTTATACAGCACAGGGCAATTAGATAAAAACATTCCGGCAGATGGCATGCAAGCCGTTGCCAAACAATACAGTCGCTTTCTCTACGGTAGTCGTCGCACCATGGAAGTGTTCTCTCAGCGTTCCGAAGATTATTTAGGTCATGCCCGTAAAGTGTTTCGTCAAAGAGGCATGCCAGAAGAACTCGCCTATTTGGCCCTAGTAGAAAGCGGCTACCGCGCTACTGTCAAATCCCATGCCGGCGCCGCAGGTATGTGGCAATTTATGCCTTATACCGGAAAACACTATGGCTTGCACCAAGACAGATATGTGGACGAACGCCTTGATCCTTATGAGTCTGTAGAAGCTGCCGCAACATATTTACAACAATTACATGACATGTTTGACGACTGGTTGTTAGCCATTGCCGCTTACAATGCCGGACAAGGCAAAATCAAAAGAGCCATGCAAGGAACCGGCGCCAAAGATTTCTTTACACTGGTGGCCCGCAACAATCGTTTGTCTGAAAAGCAAAAACTGCGCTTAGAAACCATGGTCTATGTGCCCCGCTTCTTAGCCATGACAAAAATCATGCGTAACCTTGGCCCCTTAGGCTTTACCCCCGTCAACCATAATCAAGAAGCCTTGCACGCTCGCTTTAAAGTGGGCCCCAGCACAGATTTACGCGATTTAGCCCGCGCTGTGGGTGTACCCTATCAACAATTTCGCGAAATCAACGCCCAGCATAAAGGCCCTGTAACCCATAGAAGCAAAAATACTTACGTCTATGTACCTAAACGTGCGCAATCTGCAACCCAAAGATACCTTGCCTCTGGTAAGGGCAGACGCACCCATCTTGCCCAAAACACCAAAACCACACCTCGTGTCGTGGCTAGCAACAAAACACAAAGCCGTACTGTAGCCAGCAACACGTCTTCCAGAACGCGCTATTACACCATTAAAAGTGGCGACAGCCTTTCGAAAATTGCTGTTAAGTACAATACCACCACCACGGCTCTTATGAAAGCCAATAGATTAAGCAGCGCCGAAAAAATTCGCATCGGTCAAAAATTAACCATTCCCGGCAAAGGCACAAGCACAAGAGCCGTGGCACAACGCGGCAAGAAGCGTACCCATGTGGTTAAATACGGCGATACCGTTGGCGCCATTGCCCAAAAGTATAATATGTCTACCAAGCAATTATTAAAAATGAACAAAAAGAAATCAGCCAATATTCGCGAAGGGGAAAAACTGCTCGTCTCTTCTTTGTAAGACTGCTCCCCCCACTTTGTAAATAAACAACATGAGAAAGGAAATACGCTTCGGTGTATTTCCTTTTTTGCTTGTGTTGCAATAACTTGACAAATGCCCCTACCTAGTTAAAAATCTTCCCCTACAAATTATTAAATGAGGTTTACTATGCCCAACGTTCGTTCTACAGTCACAGATGCGTCTCATTTTTACGGCAACACTAGCCCTGAAGAGTTGGCCGCCATCTACGGCACCCCCCTCTATGTGTATAATGAGAATATATTGCGCACGCGTTGTCGCGAGCTTACCGGCCTTTCTAACTTACAAGGCTTTCATGTCAATTATTCTGCCAAAGCCAATACCAATATTGAATTATTAAAAATCGTTCGTGAAGAAGGCTGTGTGGTAGACGCCATGAGCCCCGGCGAATTATTCATGAATCAAAAAGCGGGCTTTACTAAAGAAAACATTCTTTATGTTTGCAACAATGTTTCCGCCGAAGAATTAAAAAATGCTGTGGATCACGGCTTACTTATCAGTGTTGATTCTCTCTCTCAATTAGAGCTTTTAGGCAACCTAAATCGCGGTGGCAAAGTTATGGTGCGTTTTAACCCCGGCATTGGCGCAGGGCATCATAAAAAAGTTATCACCGCCGGTAAAGAAACAAAATTTGGCGTTACCCCCGATATGGTGGACGATGTCTTTGCCGTACTTAAAAAATACGACCTTACCCTTACCGGTATCAACCAGCATATTGGTTCCTTATTCATGGAAGCCGATGGATATTTAGAAGCAGCGGCATTTTTGCTTTCTTTGGCAGAAACACTGCCCCAAGGCGCTTTAAAAGATTTAGAAATCATCGATTTTGGTGGCGGTTTTGGTATTCCTTACCGTAAATACGAAAACCAAACCCGACTAGATATACAAGAACTGAGCAAAAAATTGCACAGCCTCATGAGCGATTGGGTTCAAAAAACCGGCTATACCGGAAAGTTTTTTGTGGAACCTGGCCGCTATGTGGCCGCCGAATGCTGTACGTTGCTGGGCTCTGTCTATGTGACTAAAACCAACGGCGAAAATATCTATGTGGGCACAGATTTGGGATTTAATGTCTTGGCTCGTCCCATCATGTACGATTCGCACCACGATGTAGAAGTGTATCGCAAAAATGGCACTCCCGATAACGAACTCATCGAACAATCGGTGGTGGGAAATATTTGCGAAAGTGGTGATATTTTAGCCAATAAACGTCAATTGCCCCGCATTGAAGAAGGCGACATTTTGGGTATTTTAGATGCCGGTGCCTATGGTTATGTTATGAGCTCCACCTACAATCAGCGTTTGCGTCCTGCAGAAGTGCTCATTGATGCAGAGGGCAACCATAGACTTATTCGCCGCCGCGAAACCTTTGAAGACCTTATGCGCGGTTACGATTTTTAATACTGCGTACATTTAGGACTTAAAAAACCATATATGTAAAAGAAAAATCAATACAGTATGAGACCTCTGCATAATTCTAAAAAGTACTAAAACACATGGATTGCTTCGCTTCGCTCGCAATGACTTTCTTTGTAATACCAAGTCATTGCGAGGAGCGTAGCGGCGAAGCAATCCATACCTTTGTAACTGTACAGAGCTTTTATACGGG
>CAYJHX010000067.1:0-8272 GCA_964369395.1 uncultured Desulfovibrionaceae bacterium | reverse complement strand
TGGCCTTTTCGGCAGATTCTTTGAGGCGTTGCAAAGCCATACGGTCTTGAGCTAAATCAATGCCGCTTTCTTTTTTAAATTCTTGCACCAAATAGTTGATGACAGCTTGGTCAAAATCTTCACCGCCAAGGAAGGTATCACCGTTGGTAGCACGCACTTCTACGACGTTGTCGCCCACTTCCAAGATGGAAATATCGAAGGTACCGCCGCCAAGGTCAAATACAGCGATTTTTTCGTTGGCTTTGCGGTCAAAACCGTAAGCAAGAGAAGCAGCCGTAGGTTCGTTGATGATACGCTTTACTTCCAAACCAGCAATGCGGCCGGCGTCTTTGGTGGCTTGACGTTGCGCATCATTAAAATAAGCAGGTACAGTAATAACAGCTTCAGAAACGGTTTCGCCCAAGTAGGTTTCAGCATCGGATTTAAGTTTGGCCAAAAGCATGGCAGAAACTTCCGGGGCGCTGTAGGTACGGCCGTCCACTTCTACAGCGGCGTCGCCATTGCTAGCACCTACAATGCTATAGGGGCTGTGCTCTTTCCAGCGGCCCACTTCAGGCGTATCAAAACGGCGCCCCATAAGGCGCTTTACAGCAAAAATGGTGCGTTCAGGGTTAGTTACAGCTTGACGCTTGGCAATTTCGCCCACAAGGCGCTCTTTATCGGTAAAAGCCACCACGGAAGGGGTTGTACGGCCACCTTCAGGGTTAGTAATGCACTTTGGGTCTTTGCCTTCCATGACATAGACACAAGAGTTGGTGGTTCCAAGGTCAATACCTATAATCTTAGACATAACAGAATTCCTCCTCAGGATTCACAAATAAATATATATACCTTTTCAGGATGTGTATAAATAAGGGCAACGCAAGCTTTTGGCCTTAGCTTTTAGGCTTTTCGCCGCAACCACATTGTCCATGCGAAGAAAAATAAGTCAGCTTCAACGTTCGTCTAGGGGGAAAAAGAATTTTTTTTGAACAGTAGAGAAGAGAAAAAGGGCTATATTTCGTAAAATCGTTTATATTTTAAATTATTACATAAAAACATAGTAAAATACTCGCTTATGAAGAAAAAAAAGGGAAAGCTTGTAAGAAGTTAAGAAGCATAGATTATGTGCTTTTGTGTGATAGCAAAAAGTCAAGCATAGCGAGCCCTGCACAATTTTTAAAGTTAGCAAAACACATGGTCGCTTCGGCTAGCAATGACTTTCGATGAAATACGAAGCCATTACAAGGAGCGTAGCAAAAAAAGTTATACTGTAAGGGTTTCCAAAGGGAATTATCCCCTTTGGAGGGGGGAGGCAGACCCTGCCAAAAATCACCGTTACATAAAAAAGCAAAGTAACGCGTTTTGAAAGGAGAGGGGGGCTGGCGGGAGAGGAAAACTTATGACAAAAACCCCTTTTCCATAAAGGCATCTCTGTTGATGCAGGTCAAGCGATCTTCTTGATAATGCGACACCAGCAATATATGGGCAGGTTTTTCTACACGCTGGCTTTGCGCCTCTAGCATATCTCGCATGGCCATATATGATGTACGATCAAGGCCAGAAAAAGGCTCATCAAGAAGCAGTAGTTGTGGCTCCGCTATACATAAGCGAGCCAAAAGCAAACGCCGCAACTGCCCTGTAGAAAGAGAACGTATGCGTCGATCGGATAATGATTGTAAATGAAATTCAATAAGAGTCTGCATGGCAAGACTATGTTCTTCTTCAGTGTATACGCGATACACCCCCTGTACGTGATCAAGGCCAGAAAGAACCAATTCAAGGCCCGTCACATCGTAGCCATAGCATTGTTGCTCTTTGTCGCTCAGCAATGCCGTACACGATTGAATTTCATAGATATCTTGTACAGATATAAAGCGGCCCTCTCTTTCTTGAAAACGCTCAAAGGTGCCTCCCCACGCTACGTGCTCTTGTCCTGCCAAAAGGCGCAGAAAAGTAGACTTTCCGGAGCCATTTTCCCCGTGTAGCATCCAATGTTCACCGCGACGCCATGTCCAAGCAAGGTTATGTAGCAACGCTTTGCGTTCTATGTAAACGGTGGCCTCGTTTATGCGGATAAATACAGGAACGTTTTGTGTAGAGCTATGTTCTTGCTCTAAGGATGCCCTTGTAGACTCTGCCGACGCTGTTTGCATAGTTTGCATAGTTTGCATAGTTGGTGTAGTCGGCGTTTTTTGTCTAGTTTGTCCTTTTTGCAAAGTGCATGGCGGCACTTGAGAGGCAGGAGTTTCCAGCTTTTTTTCCAGAGGCGCCGCATAGGCAGTTAAGCGCCCCTCTTGCATGCTGTATCTATGCTGTACCCAAGGGGGAATGCCGTGAGGGCGATGATCTGTAAACACCAAAGTACAGCCTGATTCTTGAACATAGGCTTCGAGCAATTGCAAAAAATGTTGCCGCATGTGCGCGTCAAGGCCATCCATACATTCATCGAGCAAAAGCACTTGGGGCTTGCGAAGTAAGGCCCGCCCCAAAAGCAACAAGCGCAATTGTCCTTGCGATAAGGTGCACGCCTCTTGATGCAAAAGATGCGTTACTTTAAGTTTTTTTGCCATGGAGAATACGGCTTCTTTTTGGGCGGTCTCAGGGATAAAATGCAAAAGCTCTGCGTCAGAAAAAGCGGTGAGTAAAATATCTTCCCCGTTAAGACGCCATTCATAACGCACATACGCTTCTTGCTTGGCCGCAGATACCAAGGCTACCATGCGCCGCCCCATGATGGGGGAGTGCTCTGCAACAGAAGAGTGCTCTACAGTAGAAGACGCAAGGGCCGGCAAGGAAGCCTCGTTTTTTCCTTGCTGTATATGCCATATAATTTGACTTTCATTGACATTCAGCGCGGGATTGTCTACCCACACTTCGCCGCGCAGTAGTCGTAAAAAGGTAGACTTACCGCTTCCATTGCCCCCTATGATGGCGCAATGTTGCCCTGCCACAAGCTGAAAATACACCTGGTGCAATACCGTATGGCACAGTTTTTCATGGCGTAAGGTAACACTGGCTCCGCGCACATCTATAAGAATTTTGGACGAAAGCTCAGCTGTTGTGTCCAAAGGCGTTGTGGATAAAGAGACAGTAAAAGCGCCTGAATTAGAAGAAGGTGGCAAAGGCGCAGACATTTAAAAGGCACGCTCATGCATAACGTTGTTGCAAAACCATACACTGTGGTCATACCCATAAGAGCGAGCATAGGCTTCTAATATGTCAAAATCTGCCGCCACGTCGTTGATATTGTGCGCATCGGAGGCAAAGGTAATGGGAATGCGCATATCTGCCGCCACGCCCATAATTTCTTTACAGGGGTATATTTCTTTACACATTTTGCGCAAACCCGCCGAAGAAATTTCTAAAGCCATACCTTGCTTATGTATGGCTTCCAAACTTTGAGCCGCCAATTGCAAATGGGCAGGCACGGCAATCCATTCTTTAAAGGTATCTATGGAAAAAATTTTTATGAGATCAAGATGGGCTGCAATATTAAAAAGGCCGCTTTGCGCCATGCGTGTAAGGGTGGCAAAATAGGCCACATAATGCTCGTGACAATGATTTTTCTTGAGGCTTTGCCAATCAGAGGCCAAATCATCATAGCCCCATGTTTGCAAAAAGTGCACAGAACCAATAACATAATCAAAATCGTAGCTCGCCAAGGCTTTTTTGGCAAAGTCTACGTCCTTTTCCATCCAATCCATTTCAATGCCGAGCAGCACTTGCCCTGGGTGCGCCGCTTTTAGCTCTTGCACTTCCGCCACGTATTGAGGAAAATATTTGCTCAGTTTTTCCCTATACTCATTACTATACGTATAATTTTGTGGTCGCGGCGAATGCTCGGTAAAACCCAACAACGTTATACCTTTTTTTTGCGCACTATCCCACATTTCTTGGGGAGTATGAAGACCATGAGAATAAAGGGTGTGAGTATGCAAATCTGCGGTAATCATAGATAGTCCTTAGTGATAAAATGTTTTGTGCAACAAAGGGTATAAGAACAATACCGTGTTCTTATACCCTTGTAAATGTTTGCACACAATGCACACAAATTTTCTACTATTTTAGGCGCTTACCTGTCGGAACCTCTGTGTACTTTTCCCCATAAAGTGTTCATACCACAAGGCCGATACTTTTTATTGTTTACGCAGTTAAAACTCAGCAAAAACGTGCTGTCGACTATTAACTTGGCTTACATAGGCTCTGGTTTCACGGTAGGGAAGTTCAGTAATAAGGCGTTCAAATACGGCATCAGGGCTCAGTGCATTGATGGTAGTAATGGCTTCTTCTTTAGAGGCGCCAAAAAAGGGATACAAACGCGCAGGGCCCATATTATAGGACGCAATGGCGCAATACTCACGAGAGCGCGAGTCGCTAATTTCGCTAAAATGGTGCGTCATGAGCATTTTAAGAAAGGCCACGCCCAAGGTGATATTCATTTCAGGATTCGCTATTTGTTCAAAGTTCATGGGAATAGCATAGCCAAAAACGTATTTATGCATAGTACGGGCTGTACCGGGGAGCAATTGCATAAGACCCGTGGCATTAGCCGGGCTGACAACATGCGGATAAAAATTACTTTCCGTGTGTATGACAGCATAAATAAGAGCTTCACGTATACCAAAACGGGCTGCGGCTTTGGCAATGATATCTTTATAGCGCTCGGCCCTCGCCATCACCGAGCCACCCCCTCGAGGAATACCATAATGGCGTGGTATTTGGGCCAGTAACTTTGAGCGTACAGCGTCGATGGAAGGCGGAGAAGAAGGACGCACCGTACACATGCGTACAAAGTCTGTTTTATTGGCAGCATGGGCAGCGTGTTCCCAGCGCAGGGGTTGCCCATGTTCACTTAAGGCTTCGCCTGCATTTTCTCTTTGCAAGCTCAACAAGCCAGATTGTGCCTTATTGCCTAAGGTGCCAGACAAATTCACTTGATCAGATTGCGCCGTATGACGACGCTGCGTATGCAAGGCAAGCTTTGCTTCTGTATCGTAGGCAAAGACCAAGGACAATGCCGTTGTGGCTTCTTGAAGATTTATACCGTCCATCGTATTTAAAGAAATGCCGTGGGGGTCAAAATGCACCCATGTTGTAGGCTTTTTGGCATAATCAGGGGCATAGGTATCTGCAAAACTTTCTTTATTGATGGCGGCACGTACCGACCAACCACCAGCATTCACAATGGGTTGCGGATAATCTTCGGGGCGTAATTCGAGAACATCTTTAGATATGGGGCGGCGCACTTCATTGCCTTCCATTTGTGGCACAAAGCCCACCAAAAGAATGGCCAAACTGATGCTGGCTCCGGCATATCCTGTATAACAAAAGGCTTGACCGAGGTGAGAAAAGAGCTTCTTTTTGGATAATGATACGTGCATGGTAGTCCCTCATATGTCAAAAGATAAATCCACTACTCGTATTCTTGCAAAGACTTTGCCATTCTCATAAGAATTTAATATTATAAAGCAAATTCTCTACAAATAGAAAAGTCACTTTTTTGACACTTCCTAATATACTGATTGCACTTATTATTTAAGACTCCTGCACAATTCATCGTGCGGAGTCTTATGGAGCGTTGACAGCAGTCAACGCGACCGATAAATCAAGAGTAGGCGCAATTTACTTGCGCCGTTAAGCGATTGATTTTCGTGCCTTTTAGTCCTGCACTGTAATTTTTTTGTTTTGAAAACTTTTTTACAATTTTCACAAAATTATACTGAAAAAGTAATTGTGCAGGACTCTTTATTTAAAAAAGGTGATGCTCACTATTTTTACTCTGCACTTAGCTTTTTACTCTGCGCTCAACATTTGTCATGGAATGAGAGCTCTGCACAATCTTAAAAATTGCTGAAGTAGCCGCACGCTTTATTGCCATTTGCATACTTGCTCATTCTTCGCAAGCACCTTCAGCACCCATTAGGTGGCTGCTTCGCTTCATTCACAATAATTTCCTTTATCCCGCCTTTTCAACCGACAGCAAAAATACTGGATTTTGCGGTACCAAACGCATATCGTGATGTGAGCCTTTCCCCAAGGGTTCTGCTCTGTTAATTTGTATTTGCTGACATTGCACAGGCCAGCCCTTATATTGAAAATACGTCTGTATGCTATGCACAGTTCCAAGAAGCACAGCACTCATGACCATACGCCCGCCGGGAGCCAAAGCATCACACAGGGCATCTAACAAGGGATGTGCATTGCAGGCGTGGAAAGAGTATTCGGAAGAGGAGTCAGAAGAAAAGCGCTGAACAGGGGTATAGCCAAGGCCCCCGCCCACAAAAATACGCTGAGGCCTTGTGCTAGGCAAAAGCCGTGCAAAGCACTCTGGAGCTTTACCTTGGATAATATCTAAGGTTAGCGCCCCAAAACGACGTCTATTTTCTTGAATATCTTGTACTCGAGAAGCGTGCTGTTCTATGGCCACGACCCGCCGTGCCAGAGCTGTTGCTTCCAAAGCCACAGCGCCGGAACCCGCCCCTACATCCCAAAGCGTGTGATTGTTTTCTAAACCCAAAAGAGAAAAGATAGCACCACGCACCAAGGGCTTGGTTATGAGCGATTGTTCTTTTTGCAATAGTCTATCATCTAATCCTACATGGGGGCAAAAGGGAACATCTATACAAGCATTCCCATGAGAGCTTACACGAAAAGCGGAGTGCGATTCCGCAGATGGTGTTACGAATACCTTTAAGGATGACTCCGCAGGCAATGCCACTGAAACATACGTGGGCAATGCTGTGAGTCCATGGGGGGATAAATCTGTTCCTGATGAAAAAGGTAATAGCAGTACGGTGCAAGGTTGGCATGCTGTATAAGCACAGGCTTCTTCTAAATGTAGTACGGTAAGCTGCTGCTCTTGGGCAGGTTTTTCACTCCATCGTTCAAGAATATACATACACATGGAACGAACACCGCGTTTTTGCAATTGTTGCGCTATGTGGGCAGGGGTATTGTGTGCATCGGTAAGCACACACACGGCTTGTTTGCGCATAAGAGCATGATATAAAGCGTACCATGCTTCGTTAGCATAAATGTCGTTGGTGCTATCTTCAGTATGCAATATCTGCGTTCTCTTCTCTACCTTCTCGACCTCTTCTAGCTTCTTTATAGTGCAGGTGTTTTCTGCAATAGGCTTTGAATCTAATGCACATGCCTGTGCATAGCTTTGTTCATGCGCTTTATTGACACTGTGCCCGCGCCCATGCAAAGAAATATTGACTACTGCATGCCACGGATACCCTATCAAAGCACAAAGTCGTTGCAATATGCTTATGCCGGAATGAATGCAAAGCTTCTCTTTTCCCAAACGCTGTATCAAGGTGGCACCAATACCAAAATACAGCGGATCACCATGCCCCATGACCACCACTTTTTCCCCCTTTGCTTGTTGATGGCTTATGTAGCTTAGGCTCTCTTCCAAAGGGTTGCGTAAAGAGTGCCAAATAAGGTCTTTTCTAAGAAGGGTACAATCGAGTTGCTCTTGCACTTGCTGTAAAATATGTTTACCTGCCACAATATGCTGCGCTTCTTGCAATAGAAGCCTACAATGCGCAGACAGCGGTTGCCCATCCCAAGGAAGAACGTGTATAGGAAAAATTTGTACCATTGCGGAATTTAGCATGCAAAGTCCTTATTTATAATATATCAAGAGATAAAATGGATACATTATATAAATATTTTAAATATTCGCCGAAGCTTATCACAAAAATTTCATTTGACAAGATTCTTACTAACGTATAATTGCCACAAAAAGAAGGAGATTTCTCATGAAGAAAATTTTTGTGACTGCTTTAATGTTAACTTTTATGGCTATGGCTGGCGTTGCTTCTGCTCAAACACAAGATATGGCTAAAGTAAAATGCGCTGAGTTTAATCAAGGCGATCAAAATGTGAAAACATATATTGTTTTCTGGTTAGACGGCTACATGAGTGCTCAAAGCGACAATACAGAAATGAGTGACGAATGGGTAAAGAAATTGAGCATGCACATGGGTGGCTATTGCGCAAAAAACCCCAATAAAACCATCATGGAAGCCGTTGAAGAAATGCCTGAATAGTAAGAATTATTCAGAACTTATTCCTATAAAACCCGATATATTATCGGGTTTTTTTGTGCCCTTTGCTATACGGAAGCTCTGCATAATTCAAAAAGGCATGGATGCTTTGCTGTCCATTTGCGTAATTGCTCATTTTTCGCAAACGCAAACGCCTTCGGCGCCCGTTGGGTGGCTACTTCGTCGCTTCGCTCCTCGCAATGACTTTATTTTATAATGAAAGTCATTGCGAG
>CAYJHX010000066.1:4315-8285 GCA_964369395.1 uncultured Desulfovibrionaceae bacterium | reverse complement strand
CTATGATTCGATGCAGGCAAAAGCCTCATGATTATGTATAGACTCCATACTGCACACCTCCACGCGAAACCATGCCACTTGCTCGTGCTCGCGCAAACGTATGGCGGTGGCACGTACTACATCTTCTACAAAGGCAGGGTGAGCAAAGGCGGCTTCGGTGACAAATTTTTCGTCTTCTCTTTTGAGTAGGCTGTACAGTGGCGAAGAGCCGGCGGCCTCGGCTATTTCTACAAGCTCTTCTATCCAAAAAAAGCCGCGCATGCGCACAGCCATGCGCACTAGGGTACGCTGACTATGGGCACCTTCTTTGCTAATAGCTTTAGAGCAGGGGCACACCGTCATGACAGGCACTTCTACTTCCAACAAGAATTCTGGTTTATTTTCAGAACCGTGAGAAATTTCCCCCGTAAGTTTACACTGATAACTCATTAAACCAGAAGCCCCCGAGGAAGGCGCGTTTTTGCGAATAAAATAAGAAAAAGCAAAAGAAATAGAAGCTTTTCGAGCTTGAAGACGCTTTTTCACGTCTTCTAAAAGGCGCTTCATAGATTGATAACTTAACTCTTCGCCCCACCCTTCTAGCGCCTCTACAAAGCGGCTCATATGTGTGCCTTTAAAAGAAGAGGGAAGCTCTACTCCTAAAGATACTTGCGCCACCGTATGTTGGCTGCCTTCGGCTCTATCGCGCACCACTATGGGCAAGGCTAAATTTTGTATGCCCACTCTATCTATATCTAGGGGCACTGCAGAGGGGCTCATTTGTATATCTTCCATCATACAAGATCCTGACCGGTTGTGGTTAAGGTAAAAGCGCCGTGTTTGACGCCACGCGTAGAAATGAGGGTGTTAGCCAATACGCGAATACGCTCTGCTTGGCCTTTAAGCACAAGCACTTCTAAACAATTGTGATGATCTAAATGAACATGTAACGTCGCAACAATGCAATCATGGGCATCGTGCTGTACCGCCGTAAGTCTTTTGGCAATATCGCTTGTGTGATGGTCATACACCAAGGTTAAGGTGCCGGCCTCTTCAGAATTGGCTCTATTCCAGCTATCTTCTACCAAAGCTTTACGAATAAGATCGCGAATGGCTTCGGAGCGATTGCTATAATTATTCTTTTCACACAAGGCATCAAAGGATGCAAGTAGCCCTGTATCTAAAGAAACGCCAAAACGTGTTACCTTACTCATGCATCCTCCTATTTTCATAGCGCAACGTATGTTTTTTTCTTAAGGCATAGGACTCTTCTGGTCCATGCCGCAAGAAAAAAAGCGTACTGACGCAGTAGATTGCCCCTTTTCAACAGCCTGCCTGTTAGCGGCACAATTCCCACACCTGCACCGTCACCGGTACATCTTGAGCATAAAGGGCTTCTACAGGCGCCTCATATACGCGCCGTGCTATCCACTTACGCCGAATAATTTCTGCACGAAAAAATTCATACACTGAACGGCACGGTTCTGCAATCCAAGCGACACCGTCTTTGGCTAGGGCATAATCAATAAAATTGAGCACAGGATGCACAAAGCCGCGCTCATACATAATATCACCGCCCCAAAGAAAATCCATACTGCCTTTTTTTATTGCGGGCTTGCGCCAATCCATCACAGTCCATAAGGGCTGGGGTATGGCATTGACCACGGCATTTTTATGGGCAAAATGTAGGGCCTCTTCTTCGTAATCAAGCGCTAGTACCTTGGCACCTAGTAAAGATCCCACAAGAGCCGTAAGCCCAAGACCGCATCCTGCATCCAGACAGCGCTTACCTTGAATACGTGTTTTTTGTTTTTCTAACCACCCACATAGGGCTACAGACGAAGGCCACAGCTCTGTCCAATAGGGCAAACGCTCATCTTCTTCGAAGGAAGTATTTACACTTTGGGTCATGGCATCCCACAAGACTTCTAAATCAGCAGCACGGTGTAATTCAAAGTTTTTTCCACACACCTGCACATAAATAATCGGCTCATACGCGTCTAAAGACATAGATTTTTCCCTTCAATAAGGATAACTGGTGGCAGATTTTATAGGTATTCGTAATAAAGAGCAAGTTAACAGCCTGTGAAAAAATGACAAAACAGACATTTTATCAAAATTTTTTTAAGTCAGCCTCTCCTAAAAACTATACCTATACGAGCAACTTGTCCTTTTCAGCAACCTACAAAGTCTTGTCTAGTGGCAAGGCTTCTGCTATGCTATAAAGATACTTTGAAGGAGTGCATCATGACATTAAGCTTTTTCGATATCGTTCTTGCCGTTATCTTTGCCTATTTTTCCGTTTCGGGCTTGATTCGCGGTTTTTGCAAGGAGGCATTTAGCTTAATCGGCCTCATCGGTGGTATTTGGCTGGCCTATACCTACTATCCTATGCTTAGCCCCTACCTTTCCTTTATCAGCGGTGAAGCATGGCGAACCATCGCAGCGTATATTATTATTTTCCTGGGAGTAAATTTCGTTGCAAGCTTTTTAGCCTTTGTTATGCAGGGGCTACTCACCCTTGCCATGTTGCCTTGGGCAGATAAACTCGCCGGCCTTGTGCTTGGTTTTGGTAAAGCGGTGCTTTTAGGTAGTATTATCGTACTTATTACACAGCGTTTTTTTGGCGATGCAGATTTTTTAGAAAACTCCTTCATCCTCCCCTATTTACTCAATTTCATCGAAAGCGTTCGCGGATATATTCCTAGCGAATTTTTTAATATAAACTTTTAAAGGAAACATATGAAAGCCTTAGAACATCTCCAATCGGTTATTGATACACTCATCAGCCCCGAAGGCTGCTCGTGGGATAAGGAACAAACTGCGCAATCTTTAGCCGATTATGTCATCGAAGAAAGCCATGAATTAGTAGAAGCCATACGCTTTGGTACCAACAAAGACGTGTGCGAAGAATTGGGCGACGTGGCTTTCCTTTTGCTTTTCATAGCAAGGCTTTATGAAAACAAAGGAGAATTTTCGCTCGATACAGCCTTACACATGAATGCAGAAAAAATGATACGTCGACATCCTCATGTTTTTGCCCACACCACCTTTGAAAGCATGGACGAACAACTTAAAGCCTGGGAAGCCATCAAGCGCAGCGAAAAAGATACCGACACAGAAAAACCTGCCGGAATTTTTGATTCTCTTCCTAAGGGGTTGCCCTCACTCATCAAGGCCTATCGCATTCACTCCAAGGCCGCACGTGTCAACTTTACGTGGCCTGAAGAGCAAGATGTAGAGCAACAGGTAGAGGCCGAATGGCTAGAATGGATTGACGTAGCCCAAGGGCAAGATAAAGAAGCCCAAAGCCACGAACTTGGCGACATGCTCTTTACCTTGGTAGAACTGGGACGACGCAAAGGCATTAAAGCTAGCGAAGCCTTAGACCATACTACCAATCGCTTTTTGCAGCGTTTTGCCGGCATGGAAGCTTTAGCACGCGAAAGAAATTTAGATTTTGCCAATCTTGACCTCGATGCCAAAGACGCCCTTTGGGAAGAAGTCAAAGCCGCAGAAAAAAATAATTCATAATTTTTTCTTCACAGAGTATATATTTGGGAGGTACGTATGACACAGGATACCAAGAATCCTCAATCCGCAGGATTTGAAGCAGAAAAAAAAGCAGACACACAAGATACTGCCACATATAGTGATGCGCAAAGCACACCCCATTCTTCAACGACTCCAGCTTCTTTGGATAAAGTCGATTTTTCCGGTGGGCATGGTACAGCTCCCATACATCTTGCTACACCAACACCAGAAGGTAGCTCTTCTGAAAATGCTATGACAGAAGGTTTTGCCACGTACCCCATATCTTCTTCTTCGCGCAGACCCTCTGCCGGCGCGCGAAATACAGAAATGAAGGCCCCTTTGAGCATGCAACAAGATGTGCCAAGCTCAAATTCTGAGCACGCTGTCCCCCACCCCTCCCAAGAAACAGGAGGAACTGAAGGGATAGGAGGAATCGAAGGAGCAGGCGGAACTGAAG
>CAYJHX010000066.1:0-4215 GCA_964369395.1 uncultured Desulfovibrionaceae bacterium | reverse complement strand
CGAAGGAGCAGGCGGAACTGAAGAAAGCCCTACCAATGCTTCTACAGAGGCTTCTGAACAAGCCGCAGAAGAAACCCTCCCCTTAGGTATTGCCGCCAAAACATTTCAACATATGGCTGCATGGGGGCCGCTGTATATGTGCCTCTTTTTCGTTCTGCACATGGTTGCCGCCTTGCTGTTTCCTTCCATATTTTATTATATGGAATTGCAATACCTAGATGTATTTGCCTCTATGCAACAAGCGGGACAATGGTTTATTCCCCCTGTCACCGATGCCTTGGGAGCCACCTTTCCCGGCTATTATTGGTTTATGGGCTTGGTATATCTTATTCCTGTACCCAAAGCTCTCTTCCTGCCTCTGCTTTCTTCCCTCACGGCCTTTATTGCCGTCAGCGGTGTCTATACCTTAGGGCGCTGCTGCCGTCTGGAAAACAACGGGGCTTTTGGTGCATTGCTTTTGTTACTCTCCTGCCCACTTTTCTTGGCTTTTTTGCATCTTATTGGGCCAGAATTATTAACAACAGGCTTTTTCTGCTTTGCCCTTGCTTTGATTTTTCGAGGGCTTACCCGCGAGTCCGCGCCCTTCGCCTTTATTTTTGGCTTTATTTTCACAGCGCTGGCTACCTTTACAGGGGGCTTTCTCCCTCTCTGGACAATACTTATCGCCAGTATTTTATTGGTCTTATGGCGTCTTGACATTCACCGTGCCCAAAAATTAGATGCCGTAGTAGGCTTTGGTTGCATGGTTTTACTTTTTGCCGCTTGGCTGGTCATAGTCATTTTAGGAAGCCAAGAAGCCGCCGCACTTGACACCCTCATGAAACAAGCCATCGTGCCCTTTATGCCACCCTACTGGCCTGTGCCCATGCCTTGGACTTTGGTATTTCTTGCAGTGGGACTTATCCCTTGGATTATTGCCCCCATCTTTTCCCCATGGTTTGGCGTTTTGGCCACATCGTTCAAAAGCTTACAAGCCTCTCGTAAAGACAATTCCGGCCCCACTTGGCTTTACTTAGTCACGTTGGTAGGTATGGCTTTGGTGGTTATGCAAAAGCAGGAAATGCTTTCTGCAGCTCTGCCCTTACTGCCTGTGCTTGGCATTATTTTAGGCGCCACCATCTGTAACTTCTCCAAAACTGGAAGTAATGTTTTCTTCCTCCTCATGGCCTTAATTTTACTTGTATGCGGAGCCGCACTCACCGTTATCAGCATTCCCGCCGCCGCTTCCTATTGGACAAGCTATGTAAGCGAATATGCCTCGGAAGAAATAACCGCCATTTTGCAAAATATGCCCGGATTACCCTTGCTTTCCGGCCTATGCATCCTTACGGCGGCCTTGCTTATCAAGTTTACCCAGCGTCAATCGCCTCACGGCTCTTTATTAGTCATAGCCCTTTTCAGCATGTTGGCTGTGCAACCCTTCTTTGCCTTTGTGTCCCCTTCTTTAGTGGGCCCCTATGCTAAATATCACTCATGGGACAGTGGCCTTGGATCCGTATTCCTTCCTCAAAGTATGCCACAACCCAAATTAGAAGATACCGTTGTACAACCTTTATGGAAAGGCGCAACGTCCACAACAAAAGCACCTGCCGAAACAACCACGCCTTCTAAGGCACCTTCAGAAACAGTACCAGCGGGCGCAGCACCTACTGCAACACCGCCATCGGCACCGGTAGCTACGCCACCAGCCACAGATGCGCCGGAAATTCCAGTAACAGCACCAGTTCCTGTGCCTCCAGCTCCAGCAACATCAACAGCTCCAGAAGCGACAACGCCATTGGTACCCACAATTCCAACAACGTCGGATAATCCCGTTGTCTCTCAGTAGACTGTTGAGTGATATACAAGAGATACTTATGAAAAAAATTGTTCTATGCCTGACCTGCTTGTATTTTTACAGTTTCCTTGTTTTACCCTCCCTGCATACAATGGGTGTGACAAGCACGCTGTCGGCACTTGACTCGCTGTCTACATTTGGCACCTTGCCTATAACAGCAATAGCCTTAGCCGCTTCCTCTGCTGACCCTTGCGATGAACCTGAAGAGCTATTGCTTTCTCAAGGGCAAGGTACAGGTTTTGAACCCGCTTTGCATGTGGATGTAGAATACCCCAAACAAGCAAAGGTACAGGAAGAGGTGCGCATTACCGCCCTTGTGACGCCGCGCTCCTTCCCCACAGAAAACCCCATGAGCTTACAAATAACCTGCCAAGGCTGTCCTCAAGCAGAATACTCCATACGCAAGGGGTTTCCCACTTCGCGCGTTACCTTTAACAAAGCGGGCACCTATACCCTAAACATCAGTACAGGCTTGCTCATGTCTGCCGGCTGAGGCAGGGGCAGCTCGCACAGTGCACTGGATGTGCAAACGATTCATATTGTAGTAAAATAAAACTACATTTCTAAAAATACACTGCCATGGGAAATACATTGAGGATTTCCCATGGCTTGTTAACAATAGCCTGCTGGGGGAAGAACCTTTTTGAAAAAAGGTTCTGCCCCCAGACCCCCTTTCCAAATAACTTTAAATATAACTTATAGTTAAGTTATTACACAGAATTGAACTTTTAAAGTTTATGTCATAAATTTACATTCATTTTTCCATGATAAGGTTTGTCAGCAATCTGAGAAATGTTTTACATATTTCCCTTGTTTTTTTATTACACTCTTTCTCTACTTGCTCATCTTGTAAATATCTTATACGCTCTCTTTGCATTTCTTATTTTTTTACTGTGCAATTTATTCACTCATAAAAACACAGTAAAAACTTTTTTCCGTGTCATATAGATTTTTCACACATTCTTTAACGAAGGAGAAATTTATGAGCGTAGCAACCAGCACAGAAAACATCACTCCCATAGCTGAAGGGCAGATTCTTCCCGACGGCCCCCTGCTCACCATGGACGGGCAAACAACCACACTTTACGATTGCATACAACAACAAGCCGCCATACTGATTTTTTATCGTGGCTCATGGTGACGCTTTTGCCTCACGCAGTTAGCGGGAATTAACAACATCCTCTCTACCCTCCAAGAACGCGGATACACCGTTCTTGGCATTTGCCCCGATACCATCCAAGGTTTGCAAGAAGTGCATACCAGCCGCAAACTCAACTTTCCTTTATACTCCGACAGCTCTGTAGAACTTGCCACCCGTTTTGGCATTGCATTTCATGTAGATGATGCTACCGTAGAGCTCTATTTAAACCAGTACAAAATTGATTTGGAAAAAGCCAGTGGACACAAACACCATAATTTACCCGTTCCTTCTGTCTTTGTGGTAGATAAAGCAGGAAAAGTTCTCTTTTCTTATAGCAATGCCGACCACACCACACGCCTGAGTAATGAAGAATTGTTGGCACACGCCACATAAAAAACGAGAACTCTGCACAACGCATTATGTGAGGTCTCAAAACAGTAGTACAGAACCAAAGGAAAATATTTATGAAAAAACTCCTCATGCGCTTTTGCTTCGGTGCCATCCTAAGCTTTATCCTTGTGCCTTATGCCGCACAAAACGTACAAGCCAAAGAGGCCGAGCTTTACGCCGATTTTGCCATCAGCGCATCTGCAAATACGTCCAGTAATAAAACAAAAAAAGTGCCTCTTGATGCCATAACCGTAGAAGCCTTAGCCAAGGAACTTTCTGCATGGACAGGGCTTGATTTTACCCTAAACAAGGTCACCACAAACAAAGACGCCATCATTGTAGATTGGTCACCCCAATCAACGCTCATTGCTAATTTGGACAATAGAAAGCAAAAAGAAGAATTTCACTTCTTTGATGCCGATAGTTTACGCTGGTTTATGATGAATAGCCTCCTTGGCACTATTCAAAAAAACTTTGGCGATGTGGTTGTGTATTATACCATGGACGGTGGTAAAGACTTAACTTTTGAAGAGCTGTCCCTCGTAAAACACTTTCCCAAAAACAGCCCCTTCATGGGCAGCGCTTTTTATGATGCCCATGCTGATGTAAAAGGTGATTAGGCCTGTGTAGAGAATATTTTTGTGGGGGAGGGAAAAACCTTTTTGAAAAAAGTCTAAATAGGTGTTCTTCATAAAAAACAGCTCTTTTTTTATGTTAAGCAATATCAAACAATATAAGGTTTCAAAAGGGGATTATCCCCTTTGGTGGAGGGTTTGGGAGGCAAAGCCTCCCAAAATACTTTTAACAACCTGCCACAGCTTCACGCAGCATCTGTACTGCCAATGCT